>NZ_JACEGK010000092.1:0-18051 GCF_056859195.1 Streptomyces sp. NH27 | reverse complement strand
GCTGACCTGCGGCGCCGCCCGGTCCTGTGGTCAGCCGTCGTCGCTTGTCGGCTTGTAATCCTTACCGAGGACCACCGAGATGTCGGCGTTCGACGGGACCGCGCCCTTCTTCACCGCGCTCGGCTGGAGGCCGAGGGTGGCCGCCACGTCCTTGGCCGCGGCCTCCCGGGCCGGGTCCGTGTAGAGCACCTGGGACACCGCCTGCACGGTGGTGGCCTTGCCGCCCGACACGTAGCCGTACGTACCGCCGTTGACGATGGCGGCCTCCGCCATGGCCGCGGACTTGGAGTTGCCGCTGGCGTCCTTGATCGAGACCCTCGCCGGGCCGGAGTTGCCGGTGCTCTGCTTCACGTTGCCGCCGAGCACGTCCTTCACCACGCTGTCGGTGGCCGCCTCGCTGAGCGTGCCGTCCTTCTGCACCGGCAGCATCGAGGTGCTGTACTGGCCGGTCTTGGCGAGGTCGGCGAGCTGGGCGAGCGAGGCACCGAGCTGCTTGTCGGTGAGCGACGGGTCGAGGATCTGGGCGAGTGCCTGCACCGTCCTGGTCGCGTCGGGTGCGTCGCTCGGCATCTTCATCAGCACCGCCTGCATGACCTGGCCGAACCGGCTGAGCTGGGCGGTCTGCGGCTCGCCGGGCGCCTTGTACGTGGCGTACGCGACCGCGGCGTCCCCGCTCAGTTCCTGCTGCTCGCCCTTGGGCACGAGCACCTTGTCCTTGTCCTTGCCGGTGCCCTTGACCTCGGTGTCGGTGTTGACGTAGATGTCGCCGAGGGAGTCGACCAGCAGCTCCAGGTACGGCGAGTCGAGTCGCCAACTGCCCTTGATGTCCGTGCCGAGCAGGGTGTTGAGGGAGTCCCGGGTGGGCCCGACACCGTTCGCCACGGACTTGTCGAGAGTGGTCACCGAGCCGTCGTCGTCGGCGAGTTGCACCGTGCCGGGGATCAGCACGGTGGAGCCGTGCTTCTTCGTCGCGTTGTCCACCAGCAACGCGGTGGAGCTGGCGCCGCCGTTGACCGGCAACATGTGCACCACGATCACGTCGCGCCGCTCGGCGCCGCCGCTCGCGGCCGCCGCCGTGGAGCCCTTGTTGAACCCGGGGAGCTTCCCGGCCTTCCACAGGTACCCGCCACCGCCGAGCAGGGCGAGCACGAGTATGACCACCAGGCCGAACGTACGTTTACGGCCGCGCCTCTTGGCCTCCTCCCTGCGCTCGGTGCGCGACTCGGAGAACTTCAGCCAGTCGATGACCTCTTCGGACTCCTCGGAGTCCTCGTCGACGAAGGCGAACTGCTCGGTGTGGTAGTCCTCCGCGACCTGCTGCTCCGCCGCCGCAGGCGCCTGCTCCTCCTGGTAGGCGGGCTGTTGCGCGGTCTGGTACTGCGGCACCTGGCCCGTGTCGTACGCGGGCAACTGCCCGGTCTCGTAAGGCGGTTGCTGCCCCGTGTCGTACGCCGGTTGCTGCCCCGTGTCATAGGCGGGCATCTGCCCGGTCTCGTAAGCGGGTTGCTGCCCGGTTCCGTAGGCGGGCATCTGCCCGGTGCCGTAGCCCTGGTCGTAACCGGGCTGGTAGCCCTGCTGCGGGTAGACCTGGTGCGAGCCCGTGTCGTACTGCTCCTGATACGGCGGCGGGGCCTGCTGGGGGACGCCGTAGCCCTGCTGCTGGCCGCCGTACGTCGCGGACGGGTCCTGGTACGACGGCGGGGGCTGGGTGATCGGGCGGCCGTACTCGTCGTAGCCGTAGGGCTGCTGCTGGTAGTAAGGGTCCTGCGCGTAAGGGTCTCTCTCGTTGTCTGGACCGCCCTCGGCATAGTGCCTGCGGGGGTTTGCGTCGTTCACGAGGAACCCCTTCACGTTTGCTGTGCGCCGCTACCCGGTCTCGTGCCGGTAGAGCGCGCGCTTGTCGATGTAGCGCACCACACCGTCCGGAACCAAGTACCAGACCGGGTCACCCTTGGCCACCCGCTGGCGGCAATCGGTCGACGAGATCGCCAGCGCCGGGACCTCCACCAGCGACACACCGCCCTCGGGGAGGCCCGGGTCCGACAGCGTATGCCCTGGACGTGTGACGCCGATGAAATGCGCCAACGCGAAGAGCTCCGCGGCATGCCGCCAGGACAGGATCTGTGACAGCGCGTCGGCCCCCGTGATGAAGAACAGCTCCGCCTCGGGGTGCTCGACCCGCAGGTCCCGCAGGGTGTCGATGGTGTACGTCCGGCCGCCGCGGTCGATGTCGCTGCGGCTCACCGAGAACTGCGGGTTGGAGGCGGTGGCGATCACCGTCATCAGGTAGCGGTCCTCGGCGGCCGAGACCTTGCGGTCTTCCTTCTGCCAGGGCTGACCGGTGGGCACGAAGACGACCTCGTCGAGGTGGAAGAGACTGGCCACCTCGCTCGCGGCCACCAGGTGCCCATGGTGGATGGGGTCGAAGGTACCGCCCATCACGCCGATGCGCTTCTTCTCTGACATGCGGACTGCTAGTCCCGGTTGAAGCGGGTGACGACCCACAGAAGGAGCAGGAGGGCGCCCAGGGCGCCGAATCCGGTCAGGTAGGGGCTGAGGCTCGGGTGGTTGCCGCCCTCGGCGAGAGTCGTCAGGGTGGTGGCTGCTGCGGTCGACATTCGGCTGACCCTTTGCGTTCTCGGGGACGGGCGGGAAGACTCACGGCACATGGTACGGGCGGGGCCCGGGGAACTTCGCGCTGGCTCCGCGCGTCCAGCACTGTGTAACGGTTGGCGAGCAGGGGGTTGGCCCAGGTGTCCGAATCGTCCCAGTCGAAGAAATCGAAGAAGGACGGGCCCGGCGGAAAGGGCTCGGCCGGCAAGAGTTCGAGCGGCGGAGCGGGTGGCGAGAAGCTGCCCAGCCGTACCCGGCGCCGCTTCCCCGACATCTCGTCGCGGGCCTATGAGCATCCGGCCGACAAGTCGGCACTGGTGGCGCTGCGCAAGCTCACCGGATTCGACACCGTCTTCAAGGCGTTGAGCGGCCTGCTGCCCGAGCGCAGCCTGCGGCTGCTGTTCCTGTCCGACTCCGTCCGGGTCAGCGACGAGCAGTTCGCCCATCTCAACGCGATGCTGCGGGACGCCTGTTACATCCTCGACGTGGAGAAGGTGCCGTCCTTCTACGTCACGCAGGACCCGCAGCCGAACGCGATGTGCATCGGCATGGACGAGCCGATCATCGTGGTCACCACCGGCCTGGTGGAGCTGCTGGACGAGGAGGAGATGCGCGCGGTCGTCGGCCACGAGGTGGGCCACGCGCTGTCCGGCCACTCCGTCTACCGGACGATCCTGCTCTTCCTCACCAACCTCGCGCTGCGGGTGGCGTGGATCCCGCTGGGGAACCTGGCGGTGCTGGCGATCGTCACCGCGCTGCGCGAGTGGTTCCGCAAGTCCGAACTGTCCGCGGACCGGGCCGGGTTGCTGGTCGGCCAGGACATCCAGGCGTCGATGCGCGGCCTGATGAAGCTGGCCGGCGGCAACCACCTGCACGAGATGAACGTGGACGCGTTCCTCAAGCAGGCCGACGAGTACGAAGCGGCCGGCGACCTGCGCGACTCGGTGCTGAAGATCCTCAACGTGCTGCCGCGCAGCCACCCCTTCGCCACCGTGCGCGCCGGCGAGCTGCGCAAGTGGGCGGCCAGCCGGGACTATCAGCGGCTGATGGACGGCCACTACCCGCGGCGCACCGACGACAAGGACGCGTCGGTCTACGACACGTTCAAGGAGTCGGCCAGCCACTACACCGATCGGGCGAAGCAGAGCAAGGACCCGCTGGTCGGTCTGATCCGCGACCTGGGCAACGGCGCCGGGGACATCGGCGGCAAGCTGCGCGACAAGTTCACCGGGGCGGGCGGGAAGAGCGACCACGGCACCGACCCGTCCGGGGCCGCACCCGAAGGGGCGTAGCACTCCGCGCCGGACAGCGCGGACGCGGCGATCACCGGCGGCGGCACGACCGCGCCGCCGGTGAAGGTGAGGGTGCCGGTCAAGGCGCCGGGCTCGAACGCAGGGCCGGTATCGAACGCGGTGCCGGCCCCGAAGCCGGCCGCGGTCGCCGGCCCGGCCTCGGTCGCCGTCGCGGTCGCCGTCGCCGACCCTGATCCGTTCCTGGTCCCGTACCCGCTGCCGGCGGGGGTCGGCGTCCGGGCGACCGCAGTACCCGTGCCGGTGGGGGTGGCCGTGCCGGACGGCGTGGCCGGGGCGCCGTCGTCGTCCATCGCGCTGCAGACCGAACCCGCCGGGTGGTCCGGGTGGTACAGATCGACGCCGTCGAGCGGGCCACCGCTGCCGCCGGCGAGTATCGGCCGGAAATAGCTGCCCACGGTGTCGGTGCAGGCCAGCGGGCCGGCCTGGACGTCGGCGTCGACCACCTCGATGTGGTGCTGCCGCAGGTCGGTGTGGTCGGCGTGGAAGGTCAGCTGGCGCCGCACCGAGAACAGCGACACCCCGGTGTCCGGGTCGCCGTGCAGGGCGTAGAAGAAGGTGTAGTCGGCGACGATCTCCAGCTCGCTGCCGGCCGCGGCGGTCCGCACCTTGCCCTTGTTCACGCGGATGGCGTTGGCGTCGCTGCCCGCCAGGGAGATATCCGCGCTGGGGTCGAAACGCACCAGCCAGCCGGTGGCCGCGTGGCTGCCGTCGTCGCTGGGCTGGGTGAGGGTGTCGTCGAACTGGCCGAGCTGGCCGGGGCTCAGCAGCTCCCGCACCGGCTCCAGGTCGCCGTGGATCACCGTGTCGCGTTTGAGCGAGGTGACGGTCAGATACTTCTTCGCGGTGTCCAGCGCCTCCTGGACCTCGCTCTGCGCGTAGCCGCCGATCCGCCGGGCCGCGTCGGTCGGCACCGTGATGCCGTGTCCGTACCCCTGCGCGACACTGCCGGCGAAGGGCGCGCTCGGCGAGACGGCCGGCACCGTGCTCTTCGGCACCAGCGGTATCAGGTTCACCCGGATCTGCTCGCTGACCGCGGGGGTGTGGGAGCGGTACGGGTGGCGGACCCCCATGTAGACGGCGAAGCCGAACGCCACCATGATCAGCACGAACATCGCCAGCGCCTGCCGGGCGAGGCCGCGCGGCATCACATGGCGGATGTGCACCGCGTGCGCGGCGTCGTCGAGCCGCTCGCGCGCGGAGTACTCCTGGATACGGGCAGCCTTGACGAACGACTCGTCGAACACGACGGATCGGTACTCGTTCTCGTCGTCGCCCCCGGCCGGCACGCCGTCGGGCGTGCCCTCGGGAGGGTCTTCATGCCCGCTCATATCACAAGGTTAAGTCCGCATGGACGGGAACAGGCGCCCCTGTGGCGGTCAAGTTGACGTGCGATCAGGGCTGCGGGACGAAGTGGATGGTCGGGGTCGCCGAGGTGCCGATCGGCGGGTGCGTCGGCGGCGGGGTCGTGCTGCGCCCACCGCCCGCGCCCCGGTAGACCGCGGCGAAGGTCAGGGCGACCACGCCGATGCCCATCACCACCGCGAGCGCCCAGGCGACCGGCCGGTGCCAGCGGGTGCTGCTGCCGCGGTAGGGGTGCCCTTCGGCGTAGAGCTCGTCCGCCTCCAGGACGGAACCGTCCTCCAGCTCGGGTACGGCGGCGCCCCGGCTTCTGTGCCGTCCTGGACGGCTGGGTGGCAGCGCGGGACCTTCCGCGACGGCAAGCATCCGTTCCCTGGCCGTGGGCTCATGGAACAGAGCGGACCGTACGAATTCTTCGTCGAGGACTACGGAGGCGAACTCGTCATCGTCCGGCATCTGTTCAGAGTAAGCCGGAAGAGGCCCTTTTGGGCAGGGCTTTCCCGGCCCGCAGTGCGGCGGCTGTGCGCCAGGGGCGGTGGCGTGGTACGGAGGCCGTACCGGCCGCCCGGGTCGGATGGGGCGGCCGGGTACCCGTGGGGCACCGGTCAGCGGATGTGGCCGTCGCCGGTGACGATGTACTTGGTGGAGGTCAGCTCGGGCAGGCCCATCGGGCCGCGCGCGTGCAGCTTCTGGGTGGAGATGCCGATCTCGGCGCCGAAGCCGAACTGGCCGCCGTCGGTGAACCGGGTGGAGGCGTTCACCATCACCGCGGCAGCGTCGACCAGCCGGGTGAAGCGGCGGGCGGCGGCCTGCGAGGTGGTCACGATCGCCTCGGTGTGGCCGGAGGACCACAGCCGGATGTGCGCGACGGCCGCGTCCAGCGAGTCCACCACGCCGGCCGCGATGTCGTACGACAGGTACTCCGTCTCCCAGTCCTCGGCGGTGACCGGCACCACGGTGGCCTTGCCGTCGTGCGCCCGCGCGGCCGCCACCACCCCCGGGTCGCCGTGCACGGTGACGCCCGCCTCGGCGAGCGCGTCCAGCGCGCGGGGCAGGAAACGGTCGGCGATGTCGCGGTGCACCAGCAGCGTCTCCGCGGCGTTGCAGACGCTGGGCCGCTGCGCCTTGGAGTTCACCAGGATCTCCACGGCGGTGTCCACGTCGGCCTCGGCGTCCACGTAGACGTGGCAGTTGCCGGTGCCGGTCTCGATCACGGGCACGGTGGAGCCCTCGACGACGGTACGGATCAGGGCGGCGCCGCCGCGCGGGATCAGTACGTCGACCTGGCCGCGGGCCCGCATCAGCTCGGTGACGGACTCACGGCTCTCGCCCGGCACGAGCTGCACCGCGTCCGCGGGCAGGCCGGCGCCGCCGACCGCGTCGCGCACCACGGTGACCAGGGCGGTGTTCGAGGAGTACGCGGAGGACGAGCCGCGCAGCAGCACCGCGTTGCCGGACTTCAGGCAGAGCGCGGCGGCGTCCACGGTGACGTTCGGGCGGGCCTCGTAGATGATGCCGACCACGCCGAGCGGGACGCGGACCTGCCGCAGGTCGAGCCCGTTGGGGAGGGTGGAGCCGCGCAGCACCTCGCCGACCGGGTCGGGCAGCGACACGACGTGCCGAACGTCGGCGGCGATCGCGGCGACCCGCTCACGGGTCAGGGTGAGCCGGTCGATGATCGCCGCACTCGTGCCGGCGGCCTTGGCGCGGGCCACGTCCTCGGCGTTGGCGGCGATGATCTCCTGGGTGCGGACGATCAGGGCGTCCGCGATGGCCAGCAGCGCGTCGTCCTTCGCCGCGCGGGCCTGCGGGGCCAGCTCCGCGGCGGCGGCGCGGGCGCGGTACGCGGCCAGCAGCACGGGGGAGTTGGGGAGCGGCGAGGGCAATTCCATGCGGTGCAGGGTACCCTGACCCGCCCGGGTGGCTGGTTCACGTAGTTGCGGGACCTTGCGGCCTGTGGGTGGCTTGTCGCGCCGTTCCCCGCGCCCCTGGTTCTGTGCGGCTCCTCCGTGAAAAGAAGCTCGCTTCTCCCGAGCGGCCCGGGTGCCCTTGTTCCGGCACGTTCATCGGCGGGCTGGGCGCCCGCCGGCCCTGCCCCTGCAGCGGGTTGCCGGGCCTTCCCCCGGTGGCCTGCTGGTCGCGCAGTTCCCTGCGCCCCTTGTTGTGGCTGATCGCCGCGGAAGAGGTGCACCATCCACGGGCGCGTGGGGGTACCTCCCAGGCGAAGCTCGGGGGGGAGAACTGCGCGACCAGCCACGGCGAGCCGCAAGGTCCCGGTCGGACAGGACGGGGCAACCTGGAGGGCAGGGGCACCCTGTGTCAGTACGGGTGGACGCCTACCGGGACCGCTGGAGGGGGGCCGTAGCCTTCGGCCAGGCGCTGGTGGTAGGTGATGCGGTCGATGACTTCGAGGCCGACCGTCTCCCAGGGCGGGAGGGCGGCCGTGGAGCGGTGCTCGCCCCACAACCGCAAGGCCAGCGCAGCGGCATCATGGAGGTCGCGGGCCTCTTCCCAGTAGCGGATCTCGGCGTGGTCGGTCGCGTAGCGACTGGTGAGCAGGAACGGATGGTCGTGCGCGAGTTGCTCCAGCCCGCGTCTGACCTCGGCGAGGGGCGCGCGGGGCCCGGAGACGCTGAGCGTGACGTGCCACAGCCGGGCGGAAGGGTGTTCGTCGTGCCCGGTCTCGGCGTCGTCGGCGCTGCTGCCGGTGCCGGCCGTACCGACGTCGTGCCCGCTGCTCACGCTGACGAGCGCGCGCCCCGACGTCCCCCTGGACGAGTGCCCTGGGCGCCCTCGTTTCACCGGTGGCCTCCCTGTGGGTGACGTTGCCCGGCGCCGCCCGCACGCTCCCCGCGGACGACTCCTCCGCTTCACAGTTGACCAGGCTCGGCGGCCGAGCGGGGCGTTTTCCCGGAGATTGGCCAAGGAGCGACCGGCCTGGCGCATCCACGGAACGGGCCGAAACGGGCAGCCAACCGCCGGAAACGGGCAGCCTCGCCCCGGGTGGAGCTACGGGCGCAGCAGCACGAGGTCGTCGCGGTGGACCACTTCGCGTTCGTACGCCGGGCCGAGCTCCCTGGCCAGGTCGCGGGTGGAGCGGCCGAGCAGCCGGGGCAGCTCGCGGGCGTCGAAGTTGACCAGGCCGCGGGCGACCGCGTGACCGGACTCGTCCAGCAGGTCGACCGGGTCGCCCGCGGTGAAGTCGCCCTCGACCGCGGTGAGTCCGGCCGGCAGCAGCGAGCTGTGCCGCTCGGTGACGGCGCGCACCGCGCCCGCGTCCAGCCGCAGCGAGCCGCGCGGGGTGGAGGCGTGCGCGAGCCACAGCAGCCGGTCGGCGGAGCGCTTGCCGGTGCGGTGGAAGTACGTGCCGGTCTCGCGGCCGGCCAGCGCGTCGGCGGCGTGCACGGCGGAGGTGAGCACCACCGGCACCCCGGCACCGGTGGCGATGGCGGCCGCCTCGACCTTGGTGACCATGCCGCCGGTGCCGACGCCGGCCCGGCCCGCGCTGCCGATGGAGATGCCGGCGAGGTCGCCGGGGCCGGTGACCTCGCCGACCAGGCTGGTGCCGGGGGTGCGCGGGTCGCCGTCGTAGAGGCCGTCGACGTCGGAGAGCAGCACCAGCAGGTCGGCGCGGACCAGGTGGGCGACGAGGGCGGCGAGCCGGTCGTTGTCGCCGAACCGGATCTCGTCGGTGGCGACCGTGTCGTTCTCGTTGACGATCGGCAGGGCGCCCATGGTCAGCAACTGGTCGAGGGTGCGGTACGCGTTGCGGTAGTGGGTGCGGCGGCTGACGTCGTCGGAGGTGAGCAGCACCTGGCCGACGCGGATGCCGTACCGGGCGAAGGAGGCGGTGTACCGGGCGACCAGCAGGCCCTGGCCGACGCTTGCGGCGGCCTGCTGCCGGGCCAGGTCGTGGGGGCGGCGCGGCAGGCCGAGCGGTGCGAGCCCGGCGGCGATCGCGCCGGAGGAGACGAGGACCACCTCGCGGTCCGCGCGGGTCTTGGCGAGGACGTCGACGAGGGCGTCCACCCGGTCCGCGTCCAGCCCGCCGGCGGCCGTGGTCAGCGACGAGGAGCCGACCTTCACCACGACCCTGCGGGCCTCCACCACGTCCTGCCGTGCCGCCGCTGTCACCTGCGCCGTCCCTCTGTCCGTTCTTCCGCCCGCCGCGTGATCGCCGGCCGTGCCGCCGTACCGAAACCCGCCGTGCCGAAACCCGCCGCGCCGCGATCCGTCCGGCCGGGACGAGCCGTCACTCCGGGTGGTGCAGTTGCCAGCCCGCCCATGCCGAACCCACCATCTCCCGGACGTCGTACCGTGCGCGCCAGTCCAGCTCCTTGGCGATCGCCTCGGCCGAGGCGATGACGCGGGCCGGGTCGCCCGGGCGGCGCGGACCGACCTCGGGCATGAGGCCAGTGTGGCCGGTCACCTCGCCGATCACCGCAACCATCTCGGCCACCGAGACGCCGAGGCCGGTGCCGATGTTCAGCACCAGGGCCGCGTGCGGGTCGGCGGTGAGCCGGCGGGCGGCGGCCAGGTGCGCGGAGGCGATGTCCTTGACGTGGACGTAGTCGCGGACGCAGGTGCCGTCGGGCGTCGCGTAGTCGTCGCCGAAGATCAGCGGCGGCGCTCCCGCGGCGAGCCGCTGGAAGACCATCGGGACGATGTTGGACACACCGGTGTCGGCGAGCTCCGGGGTGGCCGCGCCCGCGACGTTGAAGTAGCGCAGCGACGCGGTGGCCATGCCGTACGCCTGGCCGGCGGCCGCGACCAGCCACTCGCCGGCGAGTTTGGTCTCGCCGTACGGGCTCATCGGCGCGCAGGGCGTCTGCTCGGTGACCAGGTCGACGTCGGTCGGGCCGTAGACGGCCGCGGAGGAGGAGAAGACGAAGCGGCGCACCTCGGCGGCCACGGCCGCGTCGAGGACGGTCCGCAGCCCCTCGACGTTCTCCCGGTAGTAGTACAGCGGGCGTTCGACGGACTCGCCGACCTGCTTCTTGGCGGCGATGTGCACGATCCCGTCGACGGCGTACTCGCGCAGCACCCGCGCCAGCACCTCCGCGTCGAGCACCGAGCCGCGCTCCAGCGGGACGCCGGCCGGCAGCCGGGCCGGATCGCCGCTGCTGAGGTCGTCCAGGACCACGACGCTCTCACCGGCGGCGGTCAACTCCCTGACGACGTGGGACCCGATGTATCCGGCTCCGCCGGTGATCAACCACATCGTCCCACCCTAACAGCGGGCGCGGCGGGGCCCGATGGCCACTTCGGGAGACCGCCCGCCGTCATCCGAGGTACCGGAGATCTTCACCGAATTAACAGAAAAGCCTTGCGCTTCGGACACATATCCGCATAAGACAGGGGGTCGGAGCACCCCGGGGGGACATCGGCGGTCGAGGCGACCTGCGCAGCTCTGCGCGGTCATGCCTGCGCACGTGGCCCGGCGCTGTGGTGCCCGCACCCTATTCCTCGACAAAGGAACACACACGTGTCCAACTCCTTTCGCCGCAAGGGCCGCCGCACGGCCGCCTGCGCGGTGCTCGGCTGCGCGGGCCTGCTGGCCACCGGCGCGCTGAGCGGCACCGCGGCTGCTGACACGCCCGGTGCCCCCGGCCCGGTCAAGCGGCCGGCCGTCACAGCCAAGGCATCGCAGTTCTCGCTGCCGGCCCGCTCGTCGAAGAAGCTGCGCGGCAAGACCGCGAAGATCGCCACCTCCGCCGCGACCACGCACCCGTCCGACTTCGACGGTGACGGCGCGGACGACCTGGTCTACCGGTACAGCGACGGCGAGATCGTCATCGACCTGCTCAACGACGCCTCCGATCGCCTCACCACGGTGATCGACGGCGACGCCTCGCAGGTGAAGGACCTGCTGACGCCGGGCGACCTCGACGGCGACGGCAAGCCCGACCTGCTGACGCTGACCGCCAGCGGCTCGCTGCGCCTGCACAGCGGCGCCAACCCGCTGCAGACCGACGGCCTCCAGTCGTACACCACCGTCGGCACCGGCTGGCAGCAGTACACCAAGCTGGTCGCGCCCGGCGACCTGAACGGTGACGGCAAGCCCGACCTGCTGGCGCGCAGCTCGGCCGGACTGTTCTTCTACCCGGGCACCGGCAAGGGCTCGGCACCCTTCGGCGCCCGGGTCCAGGTCGGCGGCGCGGGCTGGAACCAGTTCAACCAGCTCGTCGGCGTGGGCGACTTCAACGGCGACGGCATCGGCGACATCGTCGCCCGCAACTCCAGCGGTCTGTGGCTGTACACCGGCAGCGGCAACGCGGCCACCCCGTTCTCGGCGAAGACCCAGATCGGCGGCACCGGCTGGAACCAGTACAACCAGCTCGTCGGCGGCGGCGACTACGACGGCAACGGCACCCAGGACCTGCTCGCCCGCGGCTACGACGGCACCCTCTACGTGTACGCGGGCAACGGCAACGGCACGTTCGACCCCACGCGCATTGAGGTCGGCACGGGCTGGGGCTGGGAGCGGCAGTTGGCGGGCGCCGGCGCCAACCCGTTCTTCGGCAAGGACGGCATCTATGCCAACACCTCGAACGGCACCCTGTACTACTACGACGCCACCGGCACCGGGAACCTCGACGCGAAGCAGGAGGCCGGCACGGGCTTCGACCGCAGCGCGATCCGGCTCTACGAGGTCTCCTCGCTGACCGACTCCGGGTTCTCGGACCTGATCGGCAAGGGCCTGTACGACGGCCACCTGTACAACCTGGCGAACTACGCCAACAACGACGACATGCTCGCCGGCGGTTCGACGTCGTACAACCTGGTGGTCGGCCCCGGCGACCTCAACGGCGACGGCAAGGGCGACCTGCTCGCCCGCAACTCGTCGGCGCTGTACTACTACGGCGGCAACGGCAACGGCCTGTCGATGAAGGGCCGCGTGCAGGTCGGCGGCAGCGGCTGGAACCAGTACAACCAGATCGTCGGCATCGGCGACCTGACCGGTGACGGCAAGGCGGACATCGTCGCGCGCTCGTCGGCCGGGCTGTTCCTGTACGCCGGCACCGGCAAGGCGTCCTCACCCTTCGGGGCGAAGAAGCAGATCGGCGGTAGCGGCTGGAGCCAGTACAACAAGCTGATCGCGCCCGGCGACATGAACGGCGACGGGGTGGCGGACCTGCTGGCCCGCAGCTCGAAGGGCCTGTACTTCTACGCGGGCACCGGCAACGGCACCTTCAAGGCGCGGGTCCAGATCGGCGGCACCGGCTGGAGCCAGTACGCCGACCTGGGCTGATCCGAGCAACCACCGGCTCATCTGAGGGGCGCCGGCACCGCTTCGTGCGGCGCCGGCGCCTCTTGCCGTTCCCGCCTGACACTGTGCTGGCCCCGCCGATCCCCGCTGACGATCCACCTGAACAGCCGCCGACATCGAAGTGATACCAGTCACAATCCGCGGTGTACGTACATCCTTTCGTCCGCTGAACTGTCCTACTCCGGAGCGCCACGTACTCCTGAGGTGCGCCCGCGCTCTGTTCGGCGACCCTTCACGGCCGCCGTAGGATTCCACGGACAAACCAGCGGCCTGAAACCAGAGCCGCGAAAGGCGAGGCGGAAACAAGGATGTCGGTCAAGGTCAGCGTCATCGTCCCGGTCTACAACCCCGGGAAATACATAGAGCCGTGCATCGCGTCGCTGTTGGGGCAGACGCTGCCGGCGGACGAACTGGAACTCCTTTTCGTCAATGACGGCTCGACCGACGACACCCCCGCGAGACTGGACCGGCTCGCCGCCGAGCACCCGCAGGTGCGGGTCATCCACATCCCGAATTCCGGCTGGCCGGGCAAGCCGCGCAACATCGGCGTCGAACAGGCGCGCGGCGAGTACGTGCACTTCGTCGACCAGGACGACTACATGGCGCCCGACGCGCTGCGCCGGCTGTACGACATGGGACACCGCAACGGCTCGGACATCGTCTTCGGCAAGGTCGCGAGCAACTTCCGCGGGGTCCCGCACGGCGTCTTCCGGGTCAACCGCGAGAAGTGCACGATCCACGACGCACCGCTGGTGGACAGCCTCACGCCGCACAAGATGTTCCGCACCCAGTTCCTGCGGGACAACAAGATCGCCTACCCCGAGGGCAAGCGGCGGCTGGAAGACCAGCTGTACATGATGGAGACCTATTTCCCGGCGAAGGTCGTCTCCATCCTCGGCGACTACACCTGCTACCACTACTCCAAGCGCGACGACGGCAAGAACGCCGGCTCGGCGAAGATCGTGCCGTCCGGCTACTACGGCAACCTGCGCGAAGTGCTCGACGTGGTGGTCGCCAACACCGAGCCCGGCACCTTCCGGGACGACCTGCTGCGCCGCTTCTACCGGGTCGAGATGCTCGGCCGGCTCAGCGAGCCGTCGGTGCTGAAGTACACCCCCGAGTACCGCGACGAGATGATCGACGCCGTCAACGACGTGGCCGGCGACTTCGTCAACGACGGGGTGCATGACGGGCTCGGCGCCATCATGCGGCTGCGCTCCACCCTGCTGCGCCGCGACCGGCGCGAGCAGCTGGTCGTGGTCGCCCGCCGGGCCTCCTCGGTCAAGGGCACCGCCCGGCTGGAGGACTTCCGCTGGGTCGACGGCCGGATCGCCATCACCGTCACCGCCCGCCTGGTGTGGGGCGACGACAAGAAGCCGCTGTCGCTGCTGCGCCGCGGCGACCGCTACTACCTGCACCCCGACTTCCACCAGGACCTGCTGGAGGACGGCGAGCTGATCGACGTCACCGACGAGATCGACGGCTACCGCGCGGAGGTCAGCATCCGCGACCGGGAGACCGCGGTGGAGTGGGCCTGCCCCGCGGAGTTCGAGACCGCGGTGGAGGACCTGCCGGCCGTCGCGGGCGGCCCGGAGGGCGTGCTCTGCGAGGTGGTGCTGCACGGCACCGGCTACCTCGACCCCAAGGCGGTCAAGGGCCGTGACGCGCTCACCCGCGGCATGTGGGACGTGTGGGTGCCGGTGCGCGGCCTCGGCCTGGTCCGCAAGGCCCGGCTCGGCGCCGACCGGGCGCCGGGTGTGGACGACGCGTGCCTGCCCGCCCTGCTCGGCGAGCCCGCCCAGCTCACGGTGCCGTACTTCACCGACCCGCACGGCAACCTGACGCTGGACGTGGCACGGCGCGGCAAGAAGCTCGGCGACGCGCTGGCCGGCCGCGAGGTGCTGCGGATGCCGGGCGACCAGCTGGAACTGGAGCTGGCCGCGGTCTCGCACTCGGGCACCGCCACCGCCCGGGCCTGGCTGGTGCTGCGCGGCACCGGTCCGGACGCGGCCTTCGCGGGGCTGCCGGCCGTGCTGGAGCCGGTGGGCGGCCGGGTTCACCTGCGACCGGCCGACGTCAAGGAGGGCGCCACTCCGTTCACCGGGCTGCGGTCGGGCACCTGGCAACTGTCGGCCCGGCTGGACGGCGCCGCCTCGGGACCCGAACTGAAGATCGGGCAGGTGCGGGTCGACGACCGCGGCCGCCTGCACCCGGTCGAGGGCCTGGATACGGTGGATCCGGCCACCGCCAGTGAGGCCCAGGCCCAGCGGCGCCGGTCAGCCAATCGCAGCATGCTGAAGCGGATCGGCGGCCCGGTGATGCAGCGGCTCAACCCCAGCTCCCGCAAGAAGCTCCGGCGGATGGCCACGCGCTTCGGCGCCTAGGTTCGGCACCTGGGCTCGGGGCGGGACGGCCGCACGGCACGCAGCACCACTCGAACGGGGTCCCGCGCACATCGGCGGGACCCCGTACTCCTCGCGCGTACTTCTACCGTCGGCCGTCCGCCGCTTCGCTCGCCTCTTTTTTTCGTCGCCCCTCTCTCCCCCACCCGTCACCAACCCCCAAGGACGTGATCCGCATGCGGCAGCTGGACATCGCCGGCGCCTTCGTACACGAGCCCAAGATCTTCCCGGACAGCCGGGGGGCGTTCCACGAGTGGTTCCGCGCCGCGGACTTCGAGGAGTCCGTGGGCCACCGGCTGGACCTGGTGCAGGCCAACTGCTCGGTCTCCAGCCGCGGCACCCTGCGCGGGGTGCACTTCGCGGACGTGCCGCCGAGCCAGGCGAAGTACGTCAAGTGCGTGCGCGGCGCGGTGCTCGACGTGATCGTGGACATCCGGGTCGGCTCGCCCACCTACGGCCAGTGGGAGGGCGTGCGGCTGGACGACGACCAGCACCACGCGGTGTACCTTTCCGAGGGCCTGGGGCATGCCTTCATGGCCCTCACCGACGACGCCACGGTGGTCTACCTCTGCTCGGCCGGGTACTCCCCCGGGCGCGAGCACGGCATCAACCCGCTCGACCCGGAACTGGGCATCGCCTGGCCCTCGGACGTCGAGCCGCTGCTGTCGGAGAAGGACGCCCAGGCGCCCACCCTCGCCGAGGCGCGCGCGCAGGGGCTGCTGCCCTCGTACGAGGACTGCCTGCGTTTCGATGCGGACCTGCGAGCCGGCAGCCCCTCTCAGGGCTCCTGAAACCTCTGAGGTCTCTGAGGATTCGACAAACTTCCGCTGAACGATGTCGGTCCGGCGGAGCAACCGCTAGCGTCGCTCCATCACTCCCGCCGTCTTACGCATCGAAGGGTTGTTCAGTGCACCGTCACGAGTTCCTGCGCAGGCTGCACAAAGCCTACAAGCCGCGCAACTATCTGGAGATCGGCGTCAACGACGGGAAGAGCCTGGCGCTGTCCCGGGTGCCGTCCGTCGCGATTGACCCGGCCTTCAAGCTCACCCAGTCCATCAGTTGCGACGTACACCTGGTGCGGGCCACGAGTGACGCGTTCTTCAACCGCAAGGACCCGCTGCTGCACCTGCGCCCGGGACGCAACCCGTTCCGGGCGCTGGGCCGCCGCGACCCGCTCGCCCTGGTCGGCGACCCCGTGCTGGAGCTGTCCTTCATCGACGGCATGCACATCTTCGAGTACGCGCTGCGCGACTTCATGAACATCGAGAAGCACTCCCGCTGGTCCAGCGTGATCGTCTTCGACGACATGCTGCCGCGCAACGTGGACGAGGCCGCCCGCGACCGGCACACCAAGGACTGGGCCGGCGATGTCTTCAAGGTCGCCCAGGTGCTGCGCCGCTACCGCCCCGACCTGACCGTGGTGGACGTCGACACCGTGAAGACCGGCGTGACCGCGATCTTCGGCGCCGACCCGACCAACACGGTGCTCCGCGACAACTACGACAAGATCATCGCGGAGTACGCCACCGAGGACCCGCAGGACATCCCGGAGGAACTGCTGCTCCGCAAGAACGCGGTCAACGCCGAGACGCTGCTGCGGGCCCCCTTCTGGCCCGCGCTCGCCCGGGCCCGCAACCTGCACCGCGGCCGCTCGTCCTTCGGCGCGATCCGCCGGCAGATCGAGTCCGTGAGCTGACAACTGGTCTCAGGTCCGGCCCCGTCGCCGGCGCCTCGTCCTGGTTGTCCTCGACAGCCCCTAGGTCGTGGTGTCCGGCGGGGCCGGGGCGCGGCCGGCGCGCTCCCATGGCAGCGTGCCGCGGCCGAGCAGCGCGAGCACCGGCACCGTGAGGATGCCCACGAAGAGCGCGGCACACATGTAGCGCCACAGCGGTGACGGGTTGGCCGCGAGCACCGTGACCTGGAGGGCGGCCGGCAGCACCGCGAGTGCGAGCAGCTCGTATCTGCGGCGGCGTACAGCGGCCAGCGCGACCACCAGGTAGCCCAGGTAGGTCCAGTTCACCCCGCGCCACAGCAGCGTCGTCCGCTTCGGCCCCTGCGTCCATTCGAAGGCCCTGGTCCCGATGTGGTGGAGCTTGGAGGACAGCGGGTCGTCGGGCAGCGAGGCGTGGTAGGGGAGTTGCTGGACCGAGTCCAGGCCGAAGCTGGACCAGGTGCGCAGCAGATGGGTGTTGGACGCCGCGTACAAGCCGGTGTGGCCGGTGAACGCCCAGGCGATGTCGGCGCGGCACAACCGGGCGTCGATGATGAGCGTCGGGTGGTGTTCGAGGATCCGCCCCCACAGGGCGAGCAGTTGCCCGTTCTCCTTGCCGGCCTTGATCCGGTTCATCGGCTTGTGCATGATCGGGTCGGCCACATGGCAGTTGCCGCCCGGGCGGCTCCAGTGCGACAGCGGCGCGATACCGCGCAGCAGCCGCAGGTCGGACGCGGTGAAGATGTCGGGGCGCTTGGCGTAGGCGACACCGATGTCGGCGTAGTTGAAGGCGTACACCTCGTCGGGGCGCGGCGTCTGGACGCCGAGCGCCGGGTAGAGGAAGTTGTTCATCACCAGCGTCACCACCAGCGGGACCCCGACCGCGGTGGCGATCCAGCGGCGCGTGCCCGGCAGCAGCAGCACCAGCAGCACCCCGGCGGCGATGAGCACCGGGAAGCCGTTGTTGCGGAACAGGCCGATGCCCAGGCAGCCCAGGCCCAGGGTCAGCAGCTGCCGGCGGAAGGACCGGTCGCGGACGCCGTGCTCGCGACGCAACCGGCGGGCGGTGAGCTGGACCACCGCGCCGAAGGCGACCAGGGTGGCGATGGTGTAGGCGACGTCCTTCCAGACGAACACCGTGAACGAGGCGGTCATCGGGGCCGCGGCGACGACCAGGGCGCCGAGCGCGCTCCACCGCCCGCGCACCCCGAGGTCGCGCAGCGCCACGCAGACGTAGGCGAGCGCGGCGGCCATGCCGATGGTCTGGACGAAGGTCAGGGCCGCGATGCCGCCGGTGACCTGGAGCGAGATCCACAGCAGCGCGTCGTAGGCGACCGAGTGGTCCGAGCGCCAGTGGGAGGTGCTGACCTCGTAGATGTAGGT
>NZ_JACEGK010000091.1:0-18071 GCF_056859195.1 Streptomyces sp. NH27 | reverse complement strand
GGGGTGGAGGGCGCGGCCGAGGCGGAGGCCCAGGGCGAGGTAGCCGAGCAGGGCGCCGGTGGTGTTGAGGATGACGTCGTCGATGTCGAAGGCGCGGCCCTCCACGATGGCGCCCTGTGTGGTCTCGACCATGAGCATTACGAGCGCCGTGACGACGACCACCCGGATCAGGCCGCGGGTGCGCGGGAAGAGGGTGGGCAGCAGGATGCCGAAGGGGACGCCGAGCAGGATGTTGCCGCCGATCTGCTTGACGGTGTCGCGGGTGTCCGGCTGGTCGAGGTAGGCCCGGATCGACGCGCCCGGCCGCAGGTTGGTGTGCACGAGGGCGTCGGAGGCGGGCGACGGCACGAGCGTCACCCGGGCCAGCGCCACCGCGAAGGCCACCATCGCGACGACGAGCGCGGCGAGCACCAGCGCCCGGGCCGCCAGCGCGACGGCCGAGCGGCGCTGGAGCAGCGGGGCAGGCGGGTCCTTACGGCGCGCGGCGGGCTTGGCGGGCTTGGCGGGCTTCTTCGCCGACGTGGCGGGCTTGGCGGACTTCGCCGGTACGTCGCCGCCGGAGCGCGGCCACCAGCCGGGGAGCGTACGGCGGGGCCTGGGGGCCGGTCCGGCCGCGGCCTTGCGGGGGCGCCCGGCCGCGGACTTCGGCGAAGACCCCGGCCCGCGGGCGGACTTGGGCTTGCGCTTCGGCTCGGACTTCGGCTCGGACTTCGGCTCCGGCTTGGGTTTGGCCTTCGGCTTGCTCACGGACTTCGGCGCGGCCTTCCGCGCCGTCTTTGGTTTGGCCGCCCCGCTCGACCCGGAGGACGGATCGGCGCGGAAGAGCGGGACTCGTAGCGCCATGGAACGCGGCCCCCTCGAATAGGCACTGTCCCTGCGGCGCTTACCCCCGACCGGCCGCCGCACGCCGTGGGAAGGCGTGCGGCGACCGGATCGGCGGCGTTCGTACGGGTCGTGCGAACGGTCATACGCGAGGCGTCAGTTGTGGCGCCCGCGCCTGCGGCTGAACACCACCAGCGCACCGCCGGCGCCCAGTACCCCGACGGCCGCCGCTGCGGCCCACTCGACCTGGGCCGAGGCACCGGTGTGCGGAAGGCTCGGCGGGGTCGTCGGAGGCGGATCTGCGGGCCCTGCGGCACACCGCGGAGCTGCTGGACCGGGAGGCGCTGGAACGCGCCGCGCAGGCCCTCGCCCGGGCCCGCAGGATCGACGTCTACGGGGTCGGCGGCTCCGGGATCGTCGCCCACGAGACGCAGGCCCGGCTCTTCGGCATCGGCTGCGCCGCCCACGCCTGGACCGAAGTGCACGCCGCGGAGACCTCAGCGGCCCTGCTGACGCCCTCCGACGCCGTGGTGGCGGTATCTCACTCCGGCACCACCCGGGAGGTCCTGGAGCCCCTGCGGCTGGCCGCGGACCGGGGTGCGGCCACCGTGGCGGTCACCGGCGATCCACGCTCGCCCATCGCGCAGGCCGCCGACGTCCGCCTGACGTCGTTCTCCGGCGAGACCAGCTTCCGGCGCGGCAACTTCGGCACCCGCCACTCCGTGCTGCTGATCGTGGACTGCCTCTACGCCCGCGTCGCGCAGCTCACCTACGAGCGGGCGACCGCCTCCATCGCGCTGACCGCACACATCGCGGCCGCCCACACCACGAAAAAGGCCCCCGGCCGCCGGCCCGGCTCAGCTTCCTGAGCGGCCCGGCGGCCGGGGGCGGGCGAAGAACCCGGAACTAGATCTCGCCCCGGAGCTTCGCCAGTGCCTCGGCGAGGATCGCCTCGCCGTCGGCGGCCGACCGGCGCTCGCGTACATACGCCAGGTGCGTCTTGTACGGCTCGGTGCGCGGCGGTGCCGGCGGGTTCTCCTCGTCCTGCCCGGCCGGGAACCCGCAGCGGGGGCAGTCCCAGGTCTCCGGGATCTGCGCGTCGCTGGCGAAACTCGGCTGGGTCTCGTGCCCGTTGGAGCACCAGAAGGAGATGCGCAGGCGCGGAGCGGACTCGCCGCGCTCGGCCTCTCCCATCGGCCCCGCTCCGACCCGACTGCCACGGATCGCGTTGCCACTTGCCACGGTCGTAACTCCCTGCGTGATGGTGCTGCGAGGTCGCCCACTTGACGGAAGACCGGTTCGCCCCGCACCTGGCGGGAAAGGGCACGGTATCCCAAGACGCGCTTCCATGATAAGTCGTGGATAAGTCGTCTTCGCGACACGGCGTCAATTCGCCCGCAATGGGCGGTAGTCGGACGGGGCGCGCGCGTCACCCGCGCGGGTGGGTCGACAGGACCCTTACGGCGCCCGCTAGTTCTTCACCTTCATCACGATGCCGAGGGCGACGATGCACGCGAACCACAGCAGGCCGATCACCACGGTGATCCGGTCGAGGTTGCGCTCGGCCACCGAGGAACCGCCCACCGAGGACTGCATGCCGCCGCCGAACATGTCGGACAGACCGCCGCCCTTCCCCTTGTGCATGAGCACGAGCAGCAGGAGCAGCATGCTGAAGATGATGAGGGCGATGGAGAACCCGATGACCACGGCTGGACCAACTCTCTCGACTACATGACGGCACTACACGGTTACGGCACGGGGCCGGCGGCGGTGTCGTTACACCACCCCGGCCCCGACAGGGTACTTCACCAGCCCCCTGACTTCACCGGTCCGTCACTGGTCCCGGAACCGGACGATCTTGACGAACTCCTCCGGGTCCAGCGCGGCGCCGCCCACCAGGGCGCCGTCCACGTCCGGCTGGGCCATGATCGCGGCCACGTTGCCCGCCTTGACCGAACCGCCGTACTGGATCCGGACGCCGTCGGCGAGCTCCTGGTCGTACAGCTCGGCCAGCCGGCCGCGGATCGCCGCGCAGACCTCCTGGGCGTCCTCGGGGGTGGCGACCTCGCCGGTGCCGATCGCCCACACCGGCTCGTAGGCGATGACGATCCCCGCCGCCTGCTCCGCGGGGACGTCCTTGAGCGCGCCGTCGAGCTGGGCCAGGGTGTGCTCGACCTGCTTGCCGGCCTTGCGGATGTCCAGGCCCTCGCCGACGCACAGGATCGGGGTCAGGCCGTGCCTGAAGGCGGCCTTCACCTTGCTGTTGACGATCTCCTCGTCCTCGCCGTGGTACTGGCGGCGCTCGGAGTGGCCGATCGCGACGTAGTCGCACTTCAGCTTGGACAGCATCGGCCCGGAGATCTCGCCGGTGTACGCACCGTGGTCGTGCGCGGACACGTCCTGGGCGCCGTACTTGATCCGCAGCCGGTCGCCGTCGACCAGGGTCTGTACGGACCGCAGGTCGGTGAAGGGCACCAGGACGGCGACCTCGACCGCGTCGTGGTCCCTGTCGTTGAGGCCGAAGGCGAGCTTCTGGACGTGCGCGATGGCCTCGAGGTGGTTGAGGTTCATCTTCCAGTTGCCCGCCATCAGCGGGGTGCGGGTGCTGTGCTCACTCATCGGTCTTCAGTTCTCCAAAGCGGAAAGGCCGGGCAGCGTCTTGCCTTCGAGGTACTCGAGGCTGGCGCCGCCGCCGGTGGAAATATGGCCGAAAGCGTTCTCGTCGAATCCCAGGATGCGGACGGCCGCGGCCGAGTCGCCGCCACCGACCACGCTGAACGCGGAACTGTCGACCAGCGCCTGCGCGACGGCGCGGGTGCCGTCGGCGAAGTCGGGGTGCTCGAAGACGCCCATCGGGCCGTTCCAGAAGATGGTCGCGGCGTCGGCGAGCTTCGCGGCGAACAACTTGCGGGACTCCGGGCCGATGTCCAGGCCGATCAGGTCGGCGGGGATGGCGTCCACGGAGGCGGTGACCGGCTCCGCCGGCGCCTTCGTCTTCAGGTCGGGGAACTGCGTGGCGCCGATCACGTCGACCGGCAGCACGAACTCCACGCCCTTGGCCTTGGCCCGCTCCAGGTACTCGGTGACGACCGGGATCTGGTCCTCCTGCAACAGGCTCTTGCCGACCTCGTGGCCCTGGGCCTTGAGGAAGGTGAAGACCATGCCGCCGCCGACCAGGATGCGGTCGGCCTTGTCGAGCAGGTGGTCGATGACGCCGAGCTTGTCGGACACCTTCGAGCCGCCGAGCACCACCGCGTAGGGGCGGGCGACATCCTCGGTGAGCTTCTTCAGCACCCCGACCTCGGTCGCGATCAGGCCGCCGGCCGCGTGCGGCAGCCGGGCCGGCAGGTCGTACACCGAGGCGTGCTTGCGGTGCACCGCACCGAAGCCGTCACCCACGTAGGTGTCGGCGAGGGCCGCCAACTGGTCGGCGAACGCGCCGCGCTCGGCGTCGTCCTTGCTGGTCTCGCCGGGGAAGAAGCGCAGGTTCTCCAGCAGCACCACGTCGCCGGCGCCGGCGCCGTCCAGCGCCTGCCGGGTCTGCTCGCCGACGGTGTCGGTGCCGAAGAGCACCTGGCGGTCCAGCAGTTCGGCCAGCCGGTCGCGGACCGGGGCGAGCGAGAACTTCGGGTCGGGCTCGCCCTCGGGGCGGCCCAGGTGCGAGGCGACGAGCACCGTGGCGCCGGCCTCGGCGAGCTTGGCGATGGTCGGCACGGCGGCCCGGATGCGGCCGTCGTCGGTGATGGTCGTGCCGTCCAGCGGCACGTTGAGGTCGGCGCGGACGAACACCCGCTTGCCCTCGACCTGCCCCTCGGCGATCAGGTCGTCGATCGTCTTCATCTGTCGGGTCTCCTGTGAGTAGGGTCCGGCACCCGGCACAAGCGAACAGGGCCCGGACGGCGCGTCATCGCGCTCGTCCGGACCCTGTCGCTCACATCGCGGTGCGGTGGCTGACGGAAACGGCTACGCGGCCGCGGTTCCGGCTGTGCCTCAGAGCCGGTCGCCGACGAAGACCGTGAGGTCCACCAGTCGGTTGGAGTAGCCCCACTCGTTGTCGTACCAGCCGATGACCTTGACGGTCTTGCCCTGCACCATGGTCAGCTTCGAGTCGAAGGTGCACGACGCCGGGGTGTTGACGATGTCCGAGGACACGATCGGGTCCTCGGTGTACTCCAGCAGACCCTTGAGCTGGCCCTCGGCGGCCTTCTGGAAGGCCGCGTTGACCTCGTCCTTGGTGACCTCGCGCTCCAGGTCGACCACCAGGTCGGTGACCGAGCCGGTCGGGACCGGGACGCGCATGGCCATGCCGTCCAGCTTGCCGGCCAGCTCCGGGATGACCAGCGCGGTGGCCTTGGCGGCACCCGTGGTGGTCGGGATGATGTTCTCCGCGGCGGCGCGGGCACGACGCAGGTCCTTGTGCGGGAAGTCCAGGATCCGCTGGTCGTTGGTGTACGCGTGCACCGTCGTCATCAGGCCCTTGACGATGCCGAAGTTCTCCAGCAGCACCTTCGCCATCGGCGCCACACAGTTCGTGGTGCAGGAGGCGTTGGAGATGATGTTGTGCACCGCCGGGTCGTACGCGTCCTGGTTGACGCCCATGACGATGGTGATGTCCTCGTCGGTGGCGGGCGCCGAGATGATGACCTTCTTGGCGCCGCCGGCGATGTGCTTGCCCGCGTCGGCGGCCTTGGTGAAGATGCCGGTGGACTCGATCACGATGTCGACGCCCAGCTCGCCCCAGCTGATGGCGGCGGGGTCGCGCTCGGCGAGCACCTTGATGGTGTGGCCGTCCACGGTGATCGTGTCGGCGGTGTGGGTGACCTCGGCCTTGAGGCGCCCCAGGATGGTGTCGTACTTCAGCAGATGTGCCGTGGTCGCGGTGTCACCCAGGTCGTTGACAGCCACGATCTCGATGTCCGCACCCTGTTCCAGGATGGCGCGGAAGAAGTTACGACCGATGCGGCCAAAGCCGTTGATGCCTACCCGGATCGTCACGAACCGATCTCCTCGCTCAGTCGCCGGAGTCCCTCTCCGGCTGCGAAATATGGGATGTCCCCGACCACCCCCGACCCTACCTCCCCGATGTGTACGAGATGACACCGGCAAGCCGGTGCGCACGGCCGCGGGTCCACCCGGACCTGCCGATCCTGTCGGCTCCCGGACCACCTGCCGGTGGGGAGTTCACCCTGTCGGGGCGGGGGTTCACTCCGCCCGCGAGGGCGCCCCTCGGGGTCAGCCGACCATTTCCTCGGTGAGGTTGGCCTCGGTGCCGGGCATCCCGAGGTCGGACGCGCGCTTGTCGGCCATGGCGAGCAGCCGCCGGATGCGGCCGGCCACCGCGTCCTTCGTCAGCGGCGGCTCCGCGAGGGAACCGAGCTCCTCCAAGGACGCCTGCTTGTGGTCCATCCGCAGCCGGCCGGCGGCGGCGAGGTGCTCGGGGACGTCGTCGCCGAGGATCTCCAGGGCGCGCTGCACCCGGGCCCCCGCGGCGACCGCGGCACGAGCCGACCTGCGCAGGTTCGCGTCGTCGAAGTTGGCCAGGCGGTTGGCGGTCGCGCGCACCTCGCGCCGCATCCGCCGCTCCTCCCAGGCGAGCACGGAGTCGTGGGCGCCGAGCCGGGTGAGCAGCGCGCCGATCGCGTCGCCGTCGCGGACCACGACGCGGTCCACGTTGCGCACCTCGCGGGCCTTCGAGGGGATCTGCAGCCGGCGGGCGGCGCCGACCAGGGCGAGGGCGGCCTCGGGCCCGGGGCAGGTCACCTCCAGGGAGGAGGAGCGGCCGGGCTCGGTGAGCGAGCCGTGCGCGAGGAAGGCGCCGCGCCAGGCCGCCTCCGCGTCGCAGGTCGCGCCGGAGACGACCTGCGGGGGCAACCCGCGAATCGGCCGACCGCGCCCGTCGACCAGGCCGGTCTGCCGGGCCAGCTGGTCACCGCCGGCCACCACCCGCACGACGTACCGGCTGCCGCGGCGCAGCCCGCCCGGGGCCATCACCACCAGGTCGGAGGCGTGCCCGAAGATCTCCAGGATGTCCTTGCGCAACCTGCGCGCCGCGATCCCGGTGTCGAGTTCCGCCTCGATCACGATCCGTCCGCTCACCAGGTGCAGGCCGCCCGCGAAGCGCAGGATCGACGAGACCTCCGCCTTGCGGCAGCAGGTCCGGGTGACGGGGAGCCGGGAAATCTCGTCCTTCACCGCTGCCGTCATCGCCATGGGCCGATCCTTCCACGCATACGAAAAATCCGGTCATACGCGGCTGCCAACGACTCGGGGTCGTGCCGCGGCCCGTCGGGGGCGGCGACCCGGGCCAGTTCGACCGTTGCGCCCAACGTCTGGGCGGCCTGTTCCAGGCTGTCCCGGTCGGGTACGGCGGCTTCGTCGGCGAGAACCACGTCGATGGTGAGTTTAGGGGCGTGTCGGCCCAAAACCTCCAAGTGACGCTGCGGAGAAAAACCTTCGGTCTCTCCGGGTTGCGGCGCGAGGTTGAGCGTGAGCACCCGCCGGGCCCTGGTCTGGGCCACCGCGTCGGCCAACTCCGGTACCAGCAAGTGCGGGATGACCGAGGAGAACCACGAACCCGGGCCGAGCACCACCCAGTCCGCGTCCATCACCGCCTGCACGGCCTCGGGAACCGCCGGCGGGTCGGCCGGCACCAGGTGCACCTCCTGCACCTCGCCGGGCGTCAACGCGACGGTGGCCTGCCCCCGTACCGTGGAGACGGTGTCGGGCAGCTTCGGGTCGTGGCCGCGGACGATCGCCTCCAACTCCAGCGGCACCGCCGACATCGGCAGCACCCTGCCGTGCGCGCCCAGCAGCCGACCCACCCACTCCAGGGCGGCGACCTCGTCCTTCAACTGCTCCCACAGCGCGACGATCAGCAGGTTGCCGACCGCGTGGCCGTGCAGGTCCCCGCCGCTGACGAAGCGGTGCTGCAGCACCCGCGACCAGGTCTGCCCCCACTCGTCGTCGCCGCACAGCGCGGCCAGCGCCTTGCGCAGGTCGCCCGGGGGCAGCACGCCCATCTCGGCGCGCAGCCGCCCGCTGGAGCCGCCGTCGTCGGCGACCGTGACCACCGCGGTCAGATCGCCGGTGATCCGGCGCAGCGCGGCCAGGGAGGCGGACAGGCCGTGGCCGCCGCCCAGGGCGACCACCTTCGGCGGTACCCCGGACCGGCGGCCCGCGGCGGCATCCTTGCCGCCGCGGCGCCGCCGCCTACCCGTCATGATCACTCGCGCCCCATGTCCCTGTGTACGGTCACCGTTTCCACTCCGTCCGCCGCCAGCCGCGCCGCGAGCCGTTCCGACATCGCCACGCTGCGGTGCTTGCCGCCGGTGCACCCGACGGCGATGGTCACATAGCGCTTGCCCTCGCGCCGGTAGCCCGCCGCGATGATGTGCAGCAGCTCGGCGTACCGGTCGAGGAACTCCTTGGCGCCGGGCTGGTTGAACACATACGTGGCCACCTCGTCGTTGAGCCCGGTGAAGGGACGCAGTTCCGGCACCCAGTGCGGGTTGGGCAGGAAGCGGCAGTCCACCACCAGGTCGGCGTCGACGGGCAGCCCGTACTTGTATCCGAACGACATGACGGTGGCCCGAAGTTCCGGTTCCTCCTCACCGGCGAACTGGGCGTCGAGTTTGGCCCGCAGTTCGTGCACATTGAGGCTGGATGTGTCGATCACCAGGTCGGCGTCGCCGCGCAGTTCGCGCAGCAGGTCGCGCTCGGCCGCGATGCCGTCGACGATCCGGCCGGCACCCTGGAGGGGGTGCGGGCGGCGCACCGACTCGAAGCGGCGCACCAGCGCGTCGCCGGACGCTTCGAGGAAGATCACCCGGCGCTTGACGCCCTTGGTGGCGAGGTCAGCGAGCGACTGGCGCAGGTTGTCGAAGAACTGCCGGCCGCGCACGTCGACCACCACCGCGATCCGCGCCACGTTCCCCTGGGAGCGGGCGCCGAGGTCGACCATGGTGGGGATGAGGGCGGGCGGCAGGTTGTCCACGACGAACCAGCCGAGGTCCTCCAGGCACTTGGCGGCGGTGCTGCGGCCGGCGCCGGACATGCCGGAGATGATCACGAGTTCGGGGATGGCCGCAGGGGCCTCCGCCGCTGCGCCGCTGGTCATGTCGGTGCCGGTCCCGTTGTCGGTGGTGTTCTCGTCGATGGTGCTGTTCCCGTTGGTGGTGCGGATGTCGTCGGCAGTACCGGTCCTGTCGAGACCGGGGCCGCGGCCGTCGTCGGCGGTGCGGTGCTGGTCGGTGCCGCGGTGGTCGTCGGCGGCGCCGGTCTCTTCGGTGGTGCTGGTCTCTTCGGTGGTGCCGTGCTCCTCGGCCCCGGCCCCGGCGCTCGCGTCGCTACCGATGCCCGGGGTCCCGGTCCTTGGTTCTTCCTGGTCGCTCATCTGCTCTTCCCCCGATGCTCGGACGGGTCTGCCGCGGGCCCGGCGGGCTGCCCGTCGCTGTCCTCGATGATCTCTCCGGTCGCGGTGTTCACGGCCGGCCCGGCCGGTGCCGCGGCCGCCAGGGTGGCGGCGACCGTCTCCGCCGTGTGGCGGCCGATCCCCGGTACCTCGCAGATCTCCGCCACGGTCGCCGCGCGCAGCCGCTTCAGCGAGCCGAAGTGCTTGAGCAGGGCCTGCCTGCGGGTGGCGCCGAGCCCGGGCACCGCGTCCAGGGCGCCGGACTTCATCGACTTGGAGCGTTTGCTGCGCTGGTAGGCGATGGCGAACCGGTGCGCCTCGTCGCGGACCCGCTGGAGCAGGTACAGGCCCTCGCTGGTGCGCGGCAGGATCACCGGGTCGTCGTCACCCGGCAGCCAGACCTCCTCCAGGCGCTTGGCCAGCCCGCAGACCGCGACGTCGTCTATGCCGAGCTCGGCCAGGGCCCGGCTCGCGGCGGCGACCTGGGGCTGACCGCCGTCGACCACGACGAGCTGCGGCGGGTAGGCGAACTTTCGGGGGCGGCCGGTGTCCGGGTCGATCGGCCCGGAGACGGCCTCGTCCGGCTCGGCCGGGTCGTCGTGCCCCATCACGCCGTCATGCCCCACCGCGTGGTCGTCGGACGGGTCCTGCCGGCCCTGCGGGTCCTTCTCGTCGGGCGGGCCCTGCTGGTCCTGCGGGCTCTGCTCCTGCTCCTCCCACTCGCTGGTGCGCTGCTTCTCCTGGAGGTAGCGGCGGAACCGGCGGGTGATCACCTCGTGCATGGACCGGACGTCGTCCTGCCCGGCGAACGACTTGATCTGGAAGCGGCGGTACTCGCTCTTGCGGACCAGGCCGTCCTCGAAGACCACCATGGACGCGACCACGTCGTCGCCCTGGAGGTGGCTGATGTCGTAGCACTCGATACGCAGCGGAGCCGTGTCGAGGTCGAGGGCGGTGGCGATCTCCTCCAGCGCGCGGGAGCGGGTGGTCAGGTCCGAGGCGCGCTTGGTCTTGTGCAGGGCCAGCGACTGCTGCGCGTTGCGCTGCACGGTGGCCATCAGGTCCTTCTTGTCGCCGCGCTGCGGCACCCGCAGACTGACGTGCGAACCGCGCCGCTCGGCCAGCCACTGCGCCACCGGCTCCGCCGGCTCGGGCAGCGCCGCGACCAGCACCTCCTTGGGTACGCCGCCGCTGCCGCCGGACTGCTCCGCGTCACCGCGCTCGTCGCCGTACAACTGCTGGAGGGCGTGCTCGACCAGGCCCGCGGTGTCGACCGCCTCGACCTTGTCGGTGACCCAGCCGCGCTGCCCACGCACCCGGCCGCCACGGACGTGGAAGATCTGCACGGCCGCTTCGAGTTCGTCCTCGGCTACCGCGATCAGGTCGGCGTCGGTCGCGTCGGCGAGCACCACCGCGTTCTTCTCCATGGCGCGGCGCAGCGCCTCGATGTCGTCGCGCAGCCGGGCCGCCTGTTCGTACTCCATGGCGGCGGCCGCGTCCTTCATCCGCTGCTCCAACCGGCGCAGGTAGGTACCGGTGTGGCCGGCCATGAAGTCGCTGAACTCCTCGGCGAGTTCACGGTGGTCCTGCGGGCTGATCCGGCCGACGCAGGGCGCGGAGCACTTGCCGATGTAGCCGAGCAGGCAGGGCCGGCCGATCTGTGCGGAGCGCTTGAACACCCCGGGGGAGCAGGTGCGGACCGGAAAGACCCGCAGCAGCAGGTCGACGGTCTCGCGGATCGCCCACGCGTGGGCATACGGCCCGAAGTAGCGCACGCCCTTGCGCTTGGGCCCGCGCATCACCTGGACCCGCGGGAACTCCTCGTTCATCGTCACGGCGAGCGACGGATAGCTCTTGTCGTCGCGGTACTTGACGTTGAACCGCGGGTCGAACTCCTTGATCCAGGAGTACTCCAGCTGTAGCGCCTCGACCTCGGTGGAGACCACCGTCCACTCCACGGACGCGGCGGTGGTGACCATCGTGGCGGTGCGCTGGTGCAGGTTGGTGATGTCCTGGAAGTACGACGACAGGCGCTGCCGCAGGCTCTTCGCCTTGCCGACGTAGATCACCCGGCGGTGCTCGTCCCGGAACTTGTAGACCCCTGGGGAGTCGGGGATCTGGCCCGGCTTCGGTCGGTAACTGCTGGGGTCTGCCATGCCTTCCACCCTACTGTCGGGATACGACGATCCAGGGGCAGGCGCGGTCAGGTCGCGGGGCCCGCCGTCAGCTTGCCGCCGGCCGCCTTGATGTCCACCGCCGGCAGCGCCTTGCTGGCCGGGCCGCGCACGACGGCGCCGGTCTCCGCGTTGAACTCGCTGCCGTGGCACGGGCAGGACGCGGTGGTGCCGTCCACCGAGTCGAGCACGCAACCCTCATGGGTGCAGACCGCGCTGAACGCCTTGTACGCGCCCTGGGTCGGCTGCGACACCAGCACCTTGTCGTCGCGGTAGAGCTTGGCACCGCCGACCGGGACCGCAGAGGACGCACCGAGGTCCACCGGCTTGGTCGGGCCGTCCGCGGAGTCGTCCTTCTTGCCGCCGCACGCGCTGAGGCCGATATCGGCGGCTCCGACGGCGCCGGCCAGTGCCACGCCGCGAAGGACGGTCCGGCGGGTGGCGGGCAGTTCGGTGGACATGGGCTCTCCTGGTGCGGGATGTGGCCGGTCTTGCGGTCCGTACCTTACGTCCCGTACCTGGACGCCTTTGCGACGGCATGCCGCGACGGCGCCCCGGCCCGCGCGGAGCCGGGGACGCCGTAGGAGGTCCGGACGACGGACCGGCTACGCCTTGGCGGCGCGTTTGCGCGGTGCCACGGTCTTCTTCGCCGCGGCCGCCTTCTTCGCCGGGGCCTTCGCCGCAGCGCGCTTCCTGGGCGCGGGCACCGCCGCGTCGCTGACCGCGTCCGGGCTGAGGATGTCCCGCAGGAACTTGCCGGTGTGGCTGGCCGGGACGCCCGCGATCTGCTCGGGGGTGCCCTCGGCGACCACCAGTCCGCCGCCGTTGCCGCCCTCGGGGCCCATGTCCACCACCCAGTCGGCGGTCTTGATCACATCGAGGTTGTGCTCGATGACGATCACGGTGTTCCCCTTGTCGACCAGCCCGGAGAGCACCTTGATCAACTTGCTGATGTCCTCGAAGTGCAGGCCGGTGGTGGGCTCGTCCAGTACGTAGACGGTGCTGCCGGTGGCGCGCCGCTGCAGTTCGGAGGCGAGCTTCACCCGCTGCGCCTCGCCGCCGGAGAGTGTCGGCGCGGGCTGGCCGAGCCGGACGTATCCCAGACCGACTTCGTTGAGGGTGCGCAGGTGACGGGCGATGGCGGGCACCGCCTCGAAGAAGTCCAGCGCCTCCTCGATCGGCATGTCCAGCACCTCGGCGATGGACTTGCCCTTGTAGTGCACCTCAAGGGTCTCCCGGTTGTACCGCGCGCCGTGGCAGACCTCGCAGGGCACGTACACATCCGGGAGGAAGTTCATCTCGATCTTGATGGTGCCGTCGCCCGAGCAGTTCTCGCAGCGGCCGCCCTTGACGTTGAAGGAGAAGCGGCCGGGCAGATAGCCGCGGACCTTCGCCTCCATCGTCTCCGCGAACAGCTTGCGGACGTTGTCGAAGACGCCGGTGTACGTGGCCGGGTTGGACCGCGGGGTGCGGCCGATCGGCGACTGGTCGACGTGCACCACCTTGTCCACCAGGTCGTCGCCGTCCACCCGGGTGTGGCGGCCGGGGACGCTGCGGGCGCCGTTCAGCTCGCGGGCGAGGTGGGTGTACAGGATGTCGTTGACCAGGGTGGACTTGCCGGAACCGGAGACACCGGTGATCGCGGTGAGCACGCCCAACGGGAAGGACACATCGATGTCCTGGAGGTTGTGCTCGCGGGCGCCGTGCACCGTCAGCCGGCGCTTGCGGTCGATCGGGCGGCGCTGCGCCGGGGTCGGGATGGAGCGCTTGCCCGAGAGATACTGCCCGGTCAGCGACTCGTCATTGGCCAGCAGCTCCTTCAAGGAGCCGGAGTGGACGACCTTGCCGCCGTGCTCGCCGGCGCCGGGGCCGATGTCCACCACCCAGTCGGCGGTCTTGATGGTGTCCTCGTCGTGCTCGACGACGATCAGGGTGTTGCCCAGGTCGCGCAGCCGCACCAGGGTCTCGATCAGCCGGTGGTTGTCGCGCTGGTGCAGGCCGATGGACGGCTCGTCCAGGACGTAGAGCACGCCGACCAGGCCGGAGCCGATCTGGGTGGCCAGCCTGATCCGCTGCGCCTCGCCGCCGGACAGGGTGCCCGCGGCGCGGTTGAGCGAGAGGTAGTCCAGGCCGACGTCGACCAGGAACCGCAGCCGTTCGTTGACCTCCTTGAGGACACGCTCGGCGATCTTCTTGTCGCGGGCCGCGAGCTTCATCCCGGCCAGGAACTCGGCGCAGTCGCTGATCGACATCGCGGCGACGTCGGCGATCGACCTGTCCTGCACGGTGACGGCCAGCACGATCGGCTTCAACCGCCTGCCCTCACAGGTGGGGCAGGGCACCGCCCGCATGTACCCCTCGAAGCGCTCACGGCTGGAGTCGCTCTCCGACTCGTTGTGCCGGCGGCGGACGTAGGGGATCACGCCCTCGAAGTGCGTGGTGTACGAGCGCTCGCGGCCGAACCGGGTCTTGTACGCCACCCGGACCTCGGACTTGTGCCCGTAGAGCAGCGCCTTCTTGGCGCGGGCGGGCAGGCCCGCGTACGGGATGTCGGTGCGGAAGCCGACCTCCTTGGCGACGCTCTGCACCAGCTTGTCGAAGTACCCCTTGGACATGCCGCTGGACCAGGGCGACAGGGCGCCCCCGTCGAGCGACTTCTGCTCGTCGGGCACGATCAGCTCGGGGTCGATCTCCATCCGGGAGCCGATGCCGGTGCAGTCCGGGCAGGCGCCGAACGGCGAGTTGAAGGAGAAGGAGCGCGGCTCCAGCTCCTCGAACGACAGGTCGTCATAAGGGCAGTAGAGATGCTCGGAGAACATCCGCTCACGCTGCGGGTCGTCCTCGGGGAGGTCGACGAAGTCGAGGATGACCATGCCGCCGGAGAGGCCGAGCGCGGTCTCCACCGAGTCGGTGAGGCGGCGCTTGGCGCTGTCCTTGACGGTGAGGCGGTCGACCACCACCTCGACGGTGTGCTTCTCCTGCTTCTTCAGCTTGGGCGGGTCGGTGAGCTGGATGGTCGCGCCATCCACCCGGGCCCGGCTGTACCCCTTCGTCTGGAGGTCGGAGAACAGGTCGACGAACTCGCCCTTGCGCTCGCGCACCAGCGGGGAGAGCACCTGGAAACGAACGCCCTCCTCCAGCTCCAGCACCCGGTCCACGATCGCCTGCGGGGACTGCCGGGCGATCGGACGGCCGCACTCCGGGCAGTGCGGCTTGCCGATCCGGGAGAAGAGCAGCCGCAGGTAGTCATAGACCTCGGTGATGGTGCCGACGGTCGAGCGCGGATTGCGGGAGGTGGACTTCTGGTCGATCGAGACGGCCGGCGACAGGCCCTCGATGAAGTCCACGTCGGGCTTGTCCATCTGCCCGAGGAACTGCCTGGCGTAGGACGAGAGCGACTCGACGTACCGGCGCTGGCCCTCCGCGAAGATCGTGTCGAAAGCGAGCGAGGACTTCCCGGAACCGGACAGCCCGGTGAACACGATGAGCGAGTCCCGGGGCAGGTCCAGCGAGACGTTCCGGAGATTGTGCTCGCGAGCGCCGCGGACGGTGAGTCGGTCGGCCACGCCAGTGCACCTTTCCGTAGTAGGGGGACGATGAACGGTCAACACCCCCCGGTCAGCCTAAACGGGGAGCGGTCGACATTTCTTCCTGTCGGACCTCTTGCCGGTCCTGTCGCCGCCGTCTGCCTAGGCCGCTGCGACACTCACGACCCTATAGCACGCACATTCGATTTCCGGTCCTCCGCCGCCTCTTTCACCCGATCGTGTGGTGCCCGCGTCCCCAGAGCGACAGGCCCTACGCTTACGCCATGGCGTATACGGGAGAGGTCACGGTCGGCGGCACGCCCGACGTGCACGAACTGGAAGACCTGATCATCACGAAGATCGCGGTCGGCCCCATGAACAACAACGCGTACCTGCTGCGCTGCCGGGCCACCGGCGAGCAGTTGCTCATCGACGCGGCCGACGACGCGGGGGCCCTGCTGGAGGTCGTCGGTACCGATGGTCTCACCTCCGTGGTCACCACCCACCAGCACGGAGACCACTGGCAGGCGCTCCAGGACGTGGTGACCGCCACCGGCGCCGCCACCTACGCCGGGCGCGAGGACGCCCCGGGCATCCCCATCCCCACCGGCACCCTGCTCGACGACGGGGACACCATCCCGCTCGGCCCGCTGCGCCTCACCGTCCGCCACCTCGTCGGCCACACGCCCGGCAGCGTCGCCGTCGTCTACGACGACCCGCACGGTCACCCGCACGTGTTCACCGGCGACTGCCTGTTCCCCGGCGGCGTGGGCAACACGCACGACGACCCCGCCGCGTTCGCCACCCTCCTCGACGGCGTGTCGGCCAAGCTCTTCGACGCCCTCCCGGACGAGACCTGGGTCTACCCCGGCCACGGCAGCGACACCACCATCGGCGCCGAGCGCCCCCACCTCGCGGAGTGGCGCGCACGCGGCTGGTGAGCGGGGCGGGACGAGCCGGACCGGTCGGACCGGTCGGACCGGTCGGACCGGTCGGACCGGTCGGACCGGACCGGTCGGGCCGGACGGCTCAGTCCCGGCGGCGGGTGATGCGCATGGTCCAGTTGGTCAGCCAGGTGCCGCCGCCGTCGGTGGAGAACGCCTGCTCCCACCGGGCGGCGTCGGCGGTGACGCCGCTCCACAGGAACCGGACCCGCACGTTCCGGCCCTCGTGGCGGTCGTTGCCGTGGAACTCGCCGACGCCGTCGGTGAAGCGGCCGACGACAGGTGGGAACAGCGTGCCGGTGCGCTCGCTCGCCCAGTACAGGGACCACTCCTGGCGCACATGGTCGTAAAGCCGCAGGGTCAGGCCGGCGAAGCCCTTGGTGGGGAAGGTCAGCTCGTCGAAGTTGGCGTTCCCCCCGAAGTGCCCGGAGACCCGGCTCACACCGGGGAACTCCTCCCATGGCGACTGCGGGTCGAGGAAGTCGGTGCGCCGCCGGTTGGCGACGTCCCAGGCGCCGACGAGGAAGTCGAAGTCGTGCACGGTGCTGCTCGGGGTACTGGTCACGGGCGGTCTCCGGTGGTGCCGTCGGGAAGGGTGTCCAGGAGGTAGGCGTCCAGGTCGGGCGGGTCGGCGGTCAGGACGTGCCGCACCCAGGCGTCCCGCTCGTGCAGCAGCGGCGGCAGTTCCCAGACGCAGCCGATCAGCGAGCAGTCGACGCGGACGAAACGGGTCGGGTCGTGATCGGGACAGCCGAGGACCGGCTGCCCGGCCACCGCACCCGCGAAGTGCAGGGCGTTGTCCCAGGCCCAGGTGTAGGCGTTGAGATAGGCACCGTCGTCTCCTCCCCTGTGGAGGACGACGAAGCCCGCGCCGGGCGTCCCGTCGGGTTCGGGCAGCAGGTCGGGCAGGAGCGCGTACGCGGCCGCCTCGACCTCCGGGGCGATCCCCGCGGGGTCGGCGGTGACGTGGTACCGCTTGACGCGGCGGCCACCGACCTCCAGCGGCGGCCGCGTGGTCAGCAGTTTCTCGGTGAAGGGCATGGCTGGACGCTAGAACGACTTCACTGACACCCTGTGTCAGTGAAGTCCAGCCGGCTGCTGTCGATCCTGCTGCTGCTCCAGAACCGAGGCCGGCTGACGGCAGCCCAGCTCGCCGCGGAGCTGGAGGTCTCGGTCCGCACGGTCTACCGCGACGTGGAGGCCCTGCACGCCGCCGGTGTCCCGCTCTACGGCGACGCCGGCCACGCCGGTGGCTACCGGTTGTTCGACGGCTACCGGACCCGGCTGACAGGGCTCACCTCCGCCGAGGCCGACGCACTGTTCCTGTCCGGTGCGCCGGGCCCGGCCGCCGACCTGGGGCTCGGCGCCTCCCTGGCGGCGGCCCAGCTGAAGCTGCAGGCGGCCCTTCCCGCAGAACTGCGCGCCCAGGCGACCAGGATCGCCACCCGATTCCATCTCGACGCACCCGGCTGGTACACCGAGGACGCCGATCTGCGGTTCCTGCGGCAGGTCGCGGACGCGGTGTGGCACAGCAGGGCGATCGAGGTCCGGTACCGCCGCTGGAAGGAGCCCACCGATGTCGACCGCCGGCTCGAACCGTACGGCCTGGTGCTCAAGGCCGGCCGCTGGTACGCGGTGGCGGGCCCGGGGCCGCGCACGTACCGCGTGGACCAGATCCTCGAGCTGACGCCCACGGCGGAGGGCTTCCAGCCGCCGCCGGACTTCGACCTGGCGGACTACTGGCGGCGCCACCAGGCCGACTTCCACGCCCGCCTGCACCAGGCGGAGGCCACGGTACGGCTCTCCCCCGCGGCGGCGGCGCGGTTGACCGGGGCGGCGGCCCGGGCCCTCGCGGCCGGCGGCAGCGCGGAGCCGGACGGCTGGACCCGCGCGGTGCTTCCCGTGGAGTCCGCGGACCAGGCGCACGCCTTCTTCCTGTCGCTGGGCGCCGAGGCCGAGGTGCTGGCCCCGGCCGCGCTGCGCGAGCGGCTGGCCGCGACCGCGGCCGCATTGGCGGTCCGCTACACCAGGTCCCCACCGGAGGCGGAACCGCCCACGGCTTCCTCGGGCTGATCCGCCGCCGGGCACCGGGCGGTGGTGACGCTCAGCGCCGTCGGCGCATCCGCATGCCGACCTCGCCCTCGTCCGTCTCCCACCAGGGGCGGGTGGACACGGGCACCTCGGCCGCGGCCCT
>NZ_JACEGK010000090.1:0-18321 GCF_056859195.1 Streptomyces sp. NH27 | reverse complement strand
GGGCGGGGGCGAGGGGGTGGTCGGGTTGAGGAGCTGGAAGCCGCTTGGCCTGGGCTACGTCGAGATGCCCGACGCCTGCGGTCCGCAGCAGGTAGTCGACCGGCAATGCGGACAGGTAACCTGCGGCAAGAGAAGTGAGGTGCGGTCCTGCAATTCGCGCGGAACGCACTGCGTGGATGTGAGTTGCTCCAGGCGGGATCAATGCGCCATAGAGTGCGCGCTCGGTGTCAGGCGCCACCATTTCACGCCATGCAACCCGATAGTCCTTGCTGCACGGATAACTCGCCTTGCTAAGCAGGAACTTCTCGACCTGCTCGTCCGCGACCTCGTCCGGCGCCACCTCGCGCGTCGCCGCGATCTGGAGCCGAGCCTGCACCCGCTCCTCTTCCGACGCGAGTAGCGTTTCGTATCTCTCCCAGTCGGGCCACCTATCCTGCTCGCCCAAGAACACGTCACGCGGAGCCACGCACCGATACTCCGACTCCGGCACCGCGTCGTCCGCGAGCGTCCTCGGATCGAGACCGCGTACCTCGCCACCGCCCTGGCTGGGCTGCTTGAACATCGGGTTGGCCACACCGATCTGAGGCCCCTTGAGGATGACGTCGCTCCACGCCTGCGCGTGATAGTCCTCCTGGCCGTCGACGCCGGTGTTGTAGTCGATGAGCCGCCGATTCTTGTTCGGGCCGAACTGCGCCTTCTTGGCGCCGCTTTCGTCGTACCCACGGGTGATATCCGGGCGCAGCGCGCCGAGACGCAGGTTGTACGTCCCCAGCGCGTCGATCGCCGGCTCCTCGGCTGTGCTCACCGGTGTGAGCAAGCGGGTGTGCTCCAAGGGGCCTTCGTCGCCTGCCAGTCGGCGCCACCGTTGGAGGGTGTCGGTGGTGACGCGGACGACGCGCTTCGGGTGGGGGCGCTCGTCCCAGTCACCGTTGTATTTGACACCTGGGTCCGTACCCGCATCCTCAGCAGAGGCGGACAACCGAAGTGTGTCCACGGTGAAAAGCCACGACAGCGACTCGAAGGAGATCTCCCCTTCAGCTCCGTAGATGTGTACGCCGAAGTGGCTGGACCGGCCCACGGGTGGCGGGAAGAAGCGGTTGCCCGCATTGACAAAGTCGCCGTGCACCTGGAGCCGCCGATAGGCCGCTGCCCGCAATGCAGCCTCCTTGTCCCCTGCGAAGTGCGTGTCAGGGTGCACCATTCCGGCGGCCCCGTGGAGCCCCGCGTGGTCCCACACTTCGCACATGAATGCCCGATACAGATCCGGCTGGCTTCCCGAAATCAGGGGGTAGACAGGTACCGCCGAGAGGTAGCTCGCCATCGTCACCGTGTTCGTCGCCTCGCCGAGCAGGAACTCCTGCACTTCCTCGCGTGCGAGCTCGAGGTCCCGCCGCTCGTTCCTCTCCTCCGCCTTCGGCTTTTCCGTGAGCATGAACCACGGCTCGAACTCCGCGAGGACCGGGTTTTCCTTCCACTCCGGCCGCACCCACGGCGGGTTGCCCACCTGGAGGTCGAAGCCGCCCGCTTCTCCCGCGAAGACGCCCGCGAAGTCCAACTCCCAGTGCAGGAAACCCTGTTCGAGGGCGATGTCGCGAACGACCCGCATCCACGGGTACCGCGTCTCGACCGCCTTGCGGGCGTCGTCCATGCCCATCTCGGCCTGGATCAGGTCTTCGAGAGCCGTCAGCTCCTTGAGGGAGTCGACGGTCGTGGCAAGGGTGTTCTCGTGGGTGTTCTCCGGGATCGATCCTGTGCCCACCATCGACTCCAGGAAGGCGATCCAGTCGTTCAGGTCCGCGAGCGGGATGACGTCCCGGCGACGTACCGGGCCGCCGGCCTTCTTGGGCGCCGAGGAGGTTCGCCCCTTCTTCACCTCCCGCATTTCCACGAGCCCGTCGTCGTCCCCGTCCTCGCCCAGTGACATCTGGTCGCCGTCCAAGGCGAATAGCAGCCCGTTCTCGACGAACTTCGGTGCGGGGGTGGGCTCTGGCGCAGGTACCTCGACCTCGACAGCCCGCCCGGCCACCGATGACAGCAGCGCGTCCAGGTCCGTCCCCACATCCGCCGTCACGACCGGAGCCGTGACGTACTCCGCGTCCGTCCCGTCCAGCAGCCCCACCTTCTCCAGCGGCCAGAACCACAGGGCGCACCACGCGTCCATGACCTGCTTGAGCCGCCAGTACGGGGAGCCCTCGGCCTCAAAGAGGTCCTTGAAGACCTGTTGCTTGGTCAGCGGCAGGCTTTGGTCCGGGTTCTGCTTGTCTTGGCGGAGGAAGCGGTATTCCTCGGCGTCCTCGTCACGATCGGCTCCCCACACATCGATGGTGCGGGCGATCTCCCGCTCGCTCAGTTCCATGCGCTTGGCGACGAGTTTCCACAGGAACTCGACGCGTTGAGCCGCGGCCTGCAGCCGGGCGAGCTGGCTACTCTTGCGACCCGTTGTCTTGGGCTTCGCCTTGACGCTGTTCTTCCACGCCTTCAGCTGCTCCACCTGCGGCCCGGCCAGCGACTCGACCAGCTTCTTCGCGTCACCGCTCGCTCCCGCGACCGCACCCCAGCCGGGCGTGGGCAGGAGGAACTGGTGTACAGCCCCGTCCGGCAGCGACTGCTCCGTACCGTCCACCGCCCGGAACGGCAGCTTGGTCGGCGTCCGCGCGCCGATCGTGCGCTCCTTCTTGATGCGGTCGGCTTCGTACACCCAACGCCGCGCGCCGATAAGGGAGTTGCCGCGCCGCAAGTGCAGTCCGAACCACGGGGCACGCATGCCCGGGTGCATGGTGTTGAGCCAGAGCGAGACCTCGGCGAGCTCCACACCTGTCGCGTTCAGGTCGATCCCGTACGCGTTGTGGAGGGCGATGTACGCCTTCACCTTCTGCTTGGCGTCGAGTGCCTTCGACGTGTCCAGACTGATGTGCAACTCGTCCTGCCGGCGCTTGAGGTATTCCTCGGCGACCTGGTTGATCGCCTCGTTGAGGAACGCGCCGGAGCCCAGGGCCGGTTCGCAGATGGTGTAGCAAAGGAGTTCGCTCGCGCGGGTCTGGACCGTGTTGTCGTCGGCGTCCTTCTCCTGGTCGAGGCGGTGCTTGAGGGCCAGCTCGACGGTGACCTTTGTCAGGGACTCCGGCGTGTAGTACGAGGCGGACGTCTCGCGGTCGCGTCCGGCCAGCCGGTAGACGTACTTACCCACCGCGTACTTCTTCGGCCCGCGGAGGCCGTGCTGTTCGGCATCCTGGGCGGAGTAGACGACCCAGGTGTTCTGCGGGTAGTCGCCCAGCCGGTCCGCGGGAATCAGCCACGACCCCTTCTCCGGATCGCCGTACTGCTTGCCGCCCCGCTTCTCGCCCGGCCTTGCGACCTCGGCGAGCTCTTTGTCGGCAATGATGCCGGTGTAGGACATCAAGCCCTCGTAGACGGCGCCAAGCTGGTTGATGCCGAGGTTACGGTAAGAGATGAAGCCGCCCTGTCTGCCCTTCTGGCCAGCCTCCTTCATGGTGAGCAGGCGTAGAACCTGGTGCAATGCCTCGTTGCGCAGCCGCAGCTCCAGCCATCGTGGCGGCTCGTCCCCGTCCTCGTCCCAGCGGGGGTCGAGGACATGGCGGCCGATGAGGGTGATCGCCTTCGGGTCGAACAGTTCGCTGCGCAGGGGTTCGAAGCGCAGGCCACGCAGCTCGCTGCGCTCGCCGGCGGGCTTGTCGTCGTCTGCTTCGGTGCCGTGCGGGCGGTGGCCGTAGTTGACCTTGTTGAAGAGGACATCGAGAGAGGCGTAGAGGTGGAAGCCGCCCCGGCTGTCCTCGTCGACCAGCTTCCGCTCCCGCGCCACCAGCTCACGCAGCCGGGCGATCGAGTAGCCGGCCTCGTACGTGGAGTCGTCGGCGGGCAGGATGCCCAGCTCGGGTCGGGCTTCCGCGTACAGGAGGAAGAGAATACGGTAGAGGTAGCGCAGCGATTCGCGGGTGAGCTGCTTGGCGAACGGGCCCTTCTTGAGGTCCTCGATCTCCCGCGGCTCGACCTTTGCCTCGCGCAGCTGGGCGAGTACCTCGTTCGCGATGATCTCGACGGAGTGCTGGAGTCCCTTGCGCAACTCGGAGTTGACGCCGACGGCGTTGTCACGGGACGCCTTCAACAGGTCGTCGATGCGGCGGCCCTTGCCGTCGGGACGGGGCGCGAGCATGTCGTGGGAGAAGAGAGCGGCGAGGAGGGCGAGTTCGCCGGCCTTCGTCGTGTCGTTGCGGGCGAGGGCGGTGTCCAGGTTGGCGGCGAGATAGCGGCCTTCGGCCCAGGCGTTGCGGTCGGCGAGGATGAGCACGCCGCCGCACAGCAGCACGACGAAGCGGGGCGTGTCGCCGCCGGGCTCGTGCAGTTCGCTCTGGAGGAGCCAGCCCGCCAGCTTCTCGCCGACTTCGAGGAGGCCGTCGGCGGGCTTGAGGGGGTGCAGAAGCCGTCCGGCTTTGTCAGGGTCGAGGGCGTCGTCGAGGCCGGCGGTCCAGCCGCAGTCGAGGGCGATGATGCCGTCTCCGTGCCAGGCGACCTGGAGTTCGTACTCCTTCCCCGCGTTGTGTACGGTGATCGGCTCGGACCGCGCACCGTAGCCGAGGGCTTTGAGGACAGTGGTGTGCCAGGTGGCGACGTGCTCGGCCCACTCGCCCGTGGGGTCGTCGTAGGTGCTGCCCAGTTCTTCCTGCTGGGAGCGGGAGGCCAGGAAGGGGCGCACGGTGGCCAGGTAGTCACCGCGAAGGCGGGGGAGGAGCTCGCGCGGGGTGGGCCGCGGGTCGTGGGGGTCGGTCTCGCGGCCGGTCCACAGGGTGAACAGGCCCTCGTCGCCCGCCTTGCTCTTCTTGAGGGTGTTCTCCAGTTCGTCGCTGAAGTAGTGGGCGGAGAGATACTCGCCGCGGTTGGCGAAGGAGTCGTAGGTGTAACTCATCGTGCGGACTCCTCGGCGTGCGCGGCGGAGACGGTAGCGGGGTGGAGCGGTTCGAGGACGCCGAGGACCCGCAACATCGGGTCGCCGTCGGTCCGCAGCCGGCGTACGAGGTCGCGGCGGCGGGCTGCGGTGTCGTACACCTGCTTGCGTCGACGCTCCTGTTTGCCTACGGCGATCAAGGCGCCCTGCTCCCAGACCTGCACCCGGTCCTCGTACGGGGCCAGGTAGGAGTCGACCTGCTTGTCGTAGTCGGCGCGACGCTCGCGCAGGTGGGTCTCGGCCGCGTCCACGGCCGCGGGGACGAGCGCCTGGAGGAGGTCGGGGTCGACGGGCTGACCCCGGCCGGGCATGTCGGGGCCCACGCCGCAGGCGGCGAGGAATGCCGAGTCCATGCGCCACACGTGAGACGTGGTCTCAGCGAGGCCGGTGACGGCCATCCACTCCACGACCGTCGGCTTTCCCGCTGTGTTGGAGTAGACGCCTTGGAGGAGGTAGACCGGGCCGGTGAGCGCTGCGGGCAGGGTGGCGTCGATCCGCTTGGCCCTGGCGGCGTCGGGCTGGTAGGCGAGGACGAACGCCTCGTCGTAACTGAGCTTGGCGAGGACCTTGTCCGTCACCCAGTCGAGCACGGGGTGGATGTCGGAGACGTAGGAGACATTGGGCCACTGGGACGTGGGCTGGTCGGTCTTGCCCTGCTTGGCGTTGCGGGCGGCGTCCAGGCGGTCGGCGGCGTACTGCTTGTCGAAGGTGATGCGCAGAGTGCCGTCGTACTTGGGTGTCGTGAGGATCTTCTCCTGCTCCAGGTACGACTTCGGCAGCTCCCGGAAGCGGTACTGCAGGTCATCGGGCGGAGTGAACTCGATACGGCCGTGGGCCGTCTCGGGGCGCCAGTCGAGTGCCGCGCGCTCGGCCTGCGGGTAGATGAGGTCTACCGCGGCGTGGAAGTACGCCTTGGTGTCGGCGAACACGTGGGGTACGTCCGCCTCGGGTACCGGGGCCGCGCCGAGGGTGGCGGGAGCGGCCGTCGGATCGGTGAGCCGGGCATTGGCGCCGGCGAGGAGCCCGGCGAGGACCCCGCCGGACTCCTGCTGGGACTGCTTGATGGAGCCTTCGACGGTGCCGCCCCTGATGAGGTCGCGAGTGAGGCGGTCCTCTTCCTTCTTGTCGTTGTAGAGGCCGGTGACGGCCTCGGCGCTGCCCTCGCCCGTCTCGATCTCGTGTGCCTGCGCCTCGCGGCGAAGCAGGCGGGTGCCGACAAGTCGGTCGTCGAGCGTGAGCATCTCGCCACTGTCCTCGTCGCGCCGCCAGAGCACGTCGGCAGTGAGGGTGAGCGCACGGAACTCGGGGCTGACCGCCTGCCCGTAGCGGTCGATGCGTCCGTTGCGCTGTTCGATCCGGATGAGGGACCAGGGCAGGTCGTAGTGGATGAGGTCGTGGCACTGGTGGTGGAGGTTGACGCCCTCGGAGGCGATGTCACCGGTGAAGAGCATCCGCACCGGCTCCTCGAGCCGACCGAACCGGTCGATGATCTCCTGCTGTTGCTGGTCGTTGGTGGTGTCGCCGTGCATGACCTCGACGGCACCTTCGTACACCCTCCACGGGCGCGCCTTGTCGGTCTTGGCCTGGTTCTTCTTGAAGCCGAGCCGGGCCGGGACCTCCTGGGCCAGCCAGTCCAAGGTATTGACCCGCTCGGAGAAGATCACGACGCGGCGCTCGGAATGGGGGCCGACATGAAGGATGTCCTTCAGCATGCGGACCAGCGCGTCGAGTTTCGCCGAGTCCTGGTCGGTGAGGTCCGCGACCAGTGACTCCAGTTCTGCCAGCGCCTTGCTTTCGGTCGCAAGAGCAGCGCGGCGTTCGGGGGTGTCCGCCGCGGTCTTGGATTTTCCCTTCTCCTGACCGCTCTTCGGGTTGTCCAGGTAGCTACGGCGGTTGGCGAGGGATTTCCGCAGGGCGACGTGGGAGGAGAGAAACGCCTTCAGGAAGTTGTAGCCGACCAGCGGATCGGCGCAGACCGACGAACGGTCGGGGTCCCCCGGGGTCCACTCGCTCGCCAGCTTCTCCAGGACGGCGACCTCCTTCGGCGTGGCCGGAGCCGGCACCGGCAGTGAGTCTCCGCGTTCGGCCCAGGGTTTGCCCTTGAGGCCGTTGCGTACCTCGCGGTCGGTCTTGGTGCGCCTGATGTAGAGGTGGTCGAGGTCGGCGACCTTGTAGTTCTTGGGGTCGGCGATCGCTGCCGGATCGAGCATCCGGATCAGCTCGGCGAAGGATTCGACATCGCCGTTGTGCGGGGTGGCGGAGGCCAGGATCAGCGCATCGGTCTGCTCGGCGAGGCGGCGGGCGAGACGGTTGTTGCGGGTGCCCTTGTTCACGAGGTTGTGCGACTCGTCGATGACCACCGCGTCCCAGGTGATGTTCTCCAGGTGGTGTGCGTACGTCGCGGACTTGAGAGTGTCGACGGAGACGATCGCCCGCTTGAAGTGGGCGAAGGGGTTCCTGCCCGCTGGGATCTCCTGCTGGATGCGCTGGATGCCGGTGGAGTCCAGGCGCACCAGCGGAAGGGCGAAACGGGTCCACAGCTCGCGCTGGAACTGCTCCAGTACATGGGCGGGTGTGACCACGAGGATGCGCTCGCCGCGCCCCCGTCGGATCAACTCCGAGAGCGTGACGCCGATTTCCAGCGTCTTGCCCAGACCGACCACGTCGGCGATCAGCAGCCGGGGCTGCGGGTTGCGCATGGACAGCGCCAGCTCGGCGGGGCGCAACTGGTGCTCCTGCCGGTCCATGAGGAAGGAATCGGCGAGCGCGATGCCGTGCTCGGTCTGCGGCAGTGCTGTCTTGCGGATGACCGCCTCCAGATAGAGGCGGGCCTTGGCGTGCTTGGAGGTGTCGTCGGGCACGAGCCTGGTCTTGCGGGGATCGAGTACCTTGATCTGGTCGAGCCCGGAGTAGAACACCGCGTCAGTGCCACGGACGAACGAGGAAACCCCGCTGACTTCGACCATGAGTCCGTCGCGGGACTCCGCGACGGACTTCACGAGCCACTGCTCGTGGCGGATACGCACCTGGGCGCCGGGGGCGAAGACCGGCCTGGCACCGGCCGGGAACGCCGACTGCTCCACATCGGCGTCGCGCGCCTCATCAGGAACATCGGGCTGCATCGCCGTGGTCACGTGGTGCTCCTCTGCGGACTGCGTGCTCGTGATGTGCGGTGTGTACGTTCGGAATCTGAGACGGGCTCCTGATGAGACAGATCCCGACGAATACGGGTCGGTGACCCTCGCCCCTTTGTACCGCGCCGGACCGGCTTCGCCGATTGGCCGGTTGAAGGACCGAAGAGCGGTTCAGCGCTTGGGCCAGGCAAGCGCCGGCCCCACCGCGTAGCGCTTGCGCAACTCGTCGGCGATACGACGGGAAGCGGGAGGACGGCCCCTTTGCGGTACGGGTTCAACTGAGCTTCCACTGCGGGGCTCGGGTACCTGCGCGGACACGAGCACTGGCGGGTGCGGGCTTGCGACATAGCTCTCGGCCGGAGTGCCCGGACCGGATGCACCGCCCGGCGACGGGACCGGAATGTTCTCCACCGGGGACGCGGACTCTTCGCGCAGCAACCTCTCGAGTGAATCGAGCCGCTCCAACATCGGCGTATCGGGCTGCGGCTGCACCATCGTGGGATGGTCCTTCGCCGTCGTCCGCTGGATTAGAGCGCGCCGTGCACGAGCCGGGCTCGTACCCAGCAGACGCATGAGATCGGCGCATTGCCGGGTCACCTCCTCCAAGGAGGGGCGGTCGTCCACCTTGTGCGCCAGCATGGCCGACACGACGGGGGCAAGTTCATCGGGCAGCCCGGTCAGATCGGGGCCGATCTCGGAGTTGACCACCTGGGCGGCGACCGCCTCCCACCGGACGCCGTCGTACGGGTAGTGCCCGGTCGCCGCGTACAGAAGCACGGTGCCCAGGCCGTACACGTCAGCGGCGTGCGTCACGTCCAGCACACCCAGGGCCTGCTCGGGTGGCATGCATCGAACCGTGCCGATGACCGTGCCGGCCTGCGTGAGCGACCCCTTGGACGTCCCCACGAAGGCGCCGAGTCCGAAGTCGATGATCACCGGGCCGAAGTCTCCGAGAATGACGTTCTGCGCCTTCAGGTCACGGTGTACCAGGCCCGCGGCGTGCACGGCGGCAAGCCCCTCGGCCAGCAGCGCGCCAAGGCTCGCCACGAGTGGCGTGGACAGCGGGCCTTGGTCCTTCACGACATCGGAGAGTGGGCGGCCGGGGACATAGTCCATGGCCAGCCAGGGCTGCTCGGCGAAGGGGTCCGCGTCGATGAAACGGGCCACCCGGCCGGTGCCCGAGATCGTACGGGCGATCGCCGCCTCGCGTTCGAACCGGGCGCGCGTGTGCGGATCCGTGCGGTCGGGCCGGATCACCTTCACCGCGACGGGTTCGCCTGCGACCGAGTAGGCGAGATACACCTCCCCCATCCCGCCCGCGCCGAGTCGACGCTCGACGAGGTAGGGGCCGATACGGGACGGCAGGGTGCTACTGATCACTTCCGTACCTCCGCCTTATCCGCTCCGGCGGCAGCGCGACCCCGATAGGTGCATAGATCCACGCAGCCACAGGTGTACGGCGCGGATGGCATGGATGGTGGCGTATCACTGCTACAGGGTACTGATCGGTCCGGTGCGGGAGGAGGCGAACGCATTACTCGACCGCGTCAGCCGACGTGGCATTGACGCAATCGCTCGGATGCCGAACGGACCGCTGCCCCACCAGTTGCAGATGTTTCCACGCAGCCGGCCGACGTGCTTGGCCGGGCACGTTGTCAGTGGTCGCTCTTAGCATTGAGGTATGGCTAACGGCGTGTGGCACACCCGGTATGGCATAGAGATCAACTTATCGCTGCCCGACCTCGGTTGCCCGGGTCGGCCCGACCTGCTCCGTGAGATCACCGCGAGCATCACCGAGCGCGACCCGCGACTGCTCGAATGCCTCGCACACCACCGTGGGGAGCGATGCCTTTCGGAATCGGGCGGCAAGTCGCCCTGGATGTTCATCCGCCGCGGTCGGGTCGGCGGCAGTCGGCCTCTGGTTGCCTCCCATCTACCAGTAACCCACAAAGCGACCCCGGCGGAGAGCGCGCAGCACAAGGCCACGAAAGAGCGGGTCGTCGACACCGCCACCAGGTACGGCCTGGAGGCCGAGGCCGAGGTGGCCACGGCAAACCGGCGGAGCGTCTCGGATGCCGTCGTCACGGGGCCCGACGGTCTGCGGATCGGGTGGGAGATCCAGTACCACCACCTCAGCCCGAGCAGCGTGCACAGGCGGTCGGTCAACGCCGTGGACCACGGCATCACGCCGCTGTGGGTGGCCAAGGACCGCACCGCGGCCCTGATCGACCGGGCGCCGTGGGTCCGCGTCGACGACATGCCCTGGAGGGACATTGCCGACGGCAAGGAGATGCTGATCCGCGGTGGATACCGGCACCTCGAAGTCTGGAGATGCGTGCCCAGCAGTGAACGCCACTGCCTCATCAGTGAGGGGGCCGGACACTGCGGGGGCATCCACGCGGACTGGTTCATGCCGGTGCTGTGCCTGCCGGAGAGGAAGCCGGTGCACATGGAGGACTTGGTTCTGCAGAGCGCCATGGGCGAGAGCGTTCCGGTCTACGTGCCGAACCGCGGCGGCGGCCGGGCGGGCCGTCACATGTGGGTGTCGGCCGACGACCGTGGCCGCTGGGAGGAGTTGGTCGGGGAGAAGGCATCCCGGCCCGAGGCCGCAGCCCAGGAGGACGACGACCGGATCACTTTCGCCGAGCAGGAGATCGACTGCACTTGCAGGGCCGGGGAAGAGGGGTGGTTCGCTGGCGATGCCCGACCGGTCCGCGATCTCGGTCAGCCGACCGGCGGTTTCACCCTTCCCCGTATGCCCGTCCAGCGGCCCCGGGATCCACTGCGCATCACCGACGTCGAGCGGGCCGCCGCGTCCGCGGCCCTGGGGTGCCCGCCGTGGGAACTCGGGCCGTGCTCCGGGTGCGGCCAACTCATGCACAGGTACGGAAGGTTCGCCGCCATGTACTGCCGCGCCTGTCGCAGCCTCCTCAACGGCCGGTAGCCGGACGTCACGCAGGCCCCGACCATCCGCCGAGCCGTGAGCTCGGCGGATGGCGCGACCTGCCGTGACTACTGCGTAGCGTTCTATGATCGTTGCTCCGCGTGAGAGGGGTGGGGCCGTGGGGACAGGCGGATCGGCGGGACGACGGGCTCAAGAGGCGCGGCGCCAGGAGCGGTTACTCAACGAGCAGTGGCAGGCCGCGCAGAGCGAAGCCCGGCGGTGGAGCCAGGCGAGCGAGCGGGAGCGACAGGTCGCCGCGCAGCTCCTCATCCTGACCTGCCGGGGCTGGCGGCTGCTGGTGGACCGCGGATGGTCGAGCAGGCAAGCGGCGAACGCGGACATGCTGCTGATCGGTCCCGCCGGAGTCTTCGTGATCGACGTCAAGGACTGGCACGCCGATCCTGTTGTTGTCGACGGAGGGCTCCGCTCCGGCGGAGAGGCACGTGACGACGACGTTCACAGGCTTCTGCGGGTGACGCGCGCGGTGGAGGAGACGGTGGCGGGATTCGGGATGTCTCCGGTAGCCGTGCAACCGTTGATGGTCTTCGCCGGGAAGCAGGTCGACGCGGCGTCGTTGGGAAGGATCCACCTTCTCGGCGAGCGCGAGGTCGGTCCATGGCTTCTGGCCGACAGCCGTCGTCTGCTCCCGCCCATGGTGCGCGCCGCCGCCGAACATCTGGAGCGCACTTTCCCGGAGTACGAAAGCCTCTCGGTGGCGGAGGCCGCACGGTCGGCAGGCACGGGGATACCTGACGCCGAACCGCCTGGGCTCTTCAACATCGACGCGATGCGGGACGCTGCCCTCGACGAGGCGATGCGCGCGCCCATCGAGCGCTGGATGACGTTCCTCCATCCCGACCAACTGTCCCTGGTCCGCCGCAATTGGGCGGGACCCGCCCGGATCAGCGGCCCGGCCGGCACGGGCAAGACCGTGGTCGCCCTGCACCGCACGGCCCACCTCGCCCAGCGTACGACGGGGCGCGTCCTGTATGTGACGTTCGCCAGCAACCTGCCGCGCGTCCAGCAGACGTTCCTCACCTCCGTGGCCCCCCACGTCGCCACGCGGGTCGACTTCCACAGCCTGCACGCCTGGGCCTTCGAATTCCTGCGGGCCCGACGCGTGCAGGTGAATGTGAACGGGAAGAAGGCCGAGACCGCCTTCAGCCTGGCATGGAAACGCGTCGGTCGGGAGAGCGTCCTGATCGGACTCGATCCTCAACCGCAGTACTGGCATGACGAGATCGCGTACGTCATCAAAGGGCGCGGCATAAGTTCCTTCGCCGAATACGTCGTTGTGCCGCGACGAGGCCGCCGTACGCTCCTGCGACGCCACCATAAGGAGGCTGTCTGGGCGCTCTACCAGGCGTACGAGTTGCTTCGTGCGGAGCGACAGGTGCACGACTTCAACGACCTGCTCTCCCTTGCGCTGGCCGAAGTCCAGGACAGTGACGCCGCACCGCCGTACGCCGCCGTGATCGCCGACGAGGTGCAGGACCTCACACTCGTCGGAGCCAGACTCCTGCACGCCCTGGTCGGAGACGCGCCGAACGGCCTGCTGCTCGTGGGCGACGGTCAACAGGCCGTCTATCCGGGTGGCTTCCGCCTGTCCGACGCGGGCATCGAGGTCCGCGGGGATCGTGGCCAGGTGCTGCGTACCAACTACCGCAACGCCAAGGAGATCCTCGACACCGCCCTGGAGGGTGTCGCGGCGGACTCCTTCGAAGACATCGACGGGGTACGCCTGCCGGGGAGGCGTGACGTTGAACTCGTCCACCACGAAGGTGTGGTGGAGCGGGTCGAGCGGTCGACCGCCGAGGACCATGACAAGGCGCTGGTCGAAGCACTGAACAGCCTCGACGACGAGCAACAGGCGGACTCGGCGGTGCTGTGTCCGTCCACGTGGGCAATCGAGCGCTACCGGCGGTTGCTCACCCAGTCCGGCATTCCGGTCTTCGTGCTGGAGCGCTACGACGGTCACCCTGTGCCCGGCGTGAAACTCGGCAGCTACCACCGCTCCAAGGGCCTGGAGTTCAAACGTGTCTACCTCCCGCGATGGGACACGGCGGTTCCCGAGGACGAGGGCGAAGGTTCGGATGCTGCCCGGGAGCGTCAGGAACTGGCCCGGCGCCGGCTCTTCGTCGCGATGACGAGGGCCCGCGATTTCCTCTGGCTGGGTAGCGTTTCGGAAGCCGGGAGCGCTCGAAACCCGGACTGACGCCGACGTCCGCGGCGGCGAGGTCGGAGGCGGCGCGCGGCCACGCGGCGGCGATGGCGAAGGGCGCCCCGGAGGATTCCGGGACGCCCTTCGTGGCGGTCGTCAGAAAAGACTGCTCAGCGTACGTCCACGTGGTCGTGATAGCTCTCGGCGTCCACGTAGGAACCGGACGCGAGGTAGACCGCGACCCAGGTGCCGTCCTTCTTCGCGGTGAAGTGGGCGGTGAAGTGGCCGTGCGAGTTGGTCTTGACGGAGCCCAACTCCGTCCAGGACTTCTTGCCCTTGGCCTGGAAGAGGATGTAGACGCGCTGCTTGCCGAACGCCACCCACTTCGTGCCGTTCAGCCGCTGCAAGGTGCCGGTGGTGGTGACGGTGTGGCCCTTGCGCTCCCGCGTCACGGCCGTCGCATCCGCGTGACGCCGAGCCCCGACCGCTCGCGCGGCCGAGGCCCGACTCCGTTACTCCCAGGGCCACTTGGCGTCGCGGTGGGCCTCCAGCAGCGGGACCATCCGGAACGCCTGGTCGGTCAGACCGCCGAAGGTGTGCCGGTCGGCGGTCCCGGCCGGCGCGTGGCCGCGGTCGTACCCGGCGAGGTTCCAGGTGTAGACGGGGACCTCGGCCGGCACCTGAGCGGTCGGATCGCCGTAGTGGCTGTACGCCGCCTGCTCGTCGGTGACGATCAGCACCCGGTCATGGCCGCGGTAGTGCTCCCGAACCGCCCGCGTCGTGTCCGTGCCACCAAGCTCGTGGAAGCGCTCCAGGACCCGCAGCAGCGACTCGCCACGCCGCAGGGTGACCGGCTGGCTGGACGTGCCGAACTCGACCAGGTCGGCGTTCTGCGCGCGCAGCGCCACCGCCGTGCCGAACAGCGCAGCGGAGTCGGCGCGGTTCAGCTTGGTGCGCTCGCTGATCCCACCGAACATCGAGCCGGACCGGTCGACCAGGACCAGCGTCCGGCCCGGCAGCGCCGGAACGTTCGCCAGGGAGTGCCCGAGGGCCTGGTCCAGGGCGTGGCCCCACCGCAGGGACGGCGCGTGCTGGTACGCCGCCAGGTACCGGAACGGGAACTGGCGGCCACGGGCGACCTGCTCCCGATCGACCAGGCGAGCCGCCACCGTCGCGGCCACCGTGTCGGACACGCCGGCCTCGTCGAAGTTCCGCAGGTTCCGCAGCAGCGCCATGTGACCCATCGACGGGATCACCGCGGTCCACGCCGCAGCGTCCATCGGCCCGAGCGAGGAGAGCTGCTCCCACGTCATCCCGGCCGCGCCGAGCCGCGCCGGGTTCGCGAGGAACCACGCGCGCCGCTCCACGGTCGGCATCGCCGTCGCCGCCCGGTACGCGGTGAGCACCGGCAGCCGGTCCGTGACCCGTACGGTGGCGCGCTTCCACCGCCGGTCGGCGAGGTAGTCGAACAGGTCCGCCTGCCACGCCCCGGCCGGGCGCGGCTTTGCGAGTGCCACCACGTCGGCCATCCGCCACACCGCGGCGACGCCGTCGTACTTCAGCGCGGCGCGCTCGGTGTACAGACGGGCGACGGCATCCGCCATGCCGCGCTGCACACCGCCGGGCAGGGTGACCTTGCCGGTACGGGCCTTCCAGTACGCGAGGAACTCGGCGGGCTCGTCGGCGCGCAGCAGCGCGGAGCCGACCAACGTCCGTACGGACACGGTCGGTTCGACGTCGGTGCCGGCACGGCGCGCCAGCGCGGACTCCGCTGCCATCACGACGGCGGCCGACCGCATGTTCAACTCGCCGCGCAGGTACGGCACAAAGCGCGCCACCCAATCCGGGTCGGCCTTGGTCGCCGCGTGCACGAGCCGGCGGAAGCGGTCGTCGCGGTCGCCGGCCCGCTCGTAGAAGGTGTCCTCACCGACCATGTTGGCGACGGCCAGGAGGAACAGGTCGCTCTTCACGTCGCGGGTGTAGCCGGCGCCGCCCTCGTAGGTGCGGGTGCGGCCGGTCGTGGTCACCGGGCTCGTAGCCGCGGTGCGGGTGCGAGCGAATTTCGACATCGTCGGTCTCCAGGGAGTTTTCAGGATTCCGGACCGACGAACAACTGCCGGCGCCGCGAGTACCCGTCACGAGAGCGGAACCAGGCGCTCTGGCTACCGAGTTGCGGAAGCCGTTTCGGACCGCCGGCAACAGAATTCGAACCCGCGGCCACCCCATTGACGATGGAAGTAAGCCCCCCCGCTGCGCTTTGCGACGCCGTGCAGTTGTCGGCCCGGCCGCGAGGCGACCGGAACGGGAACGCCAACTGGACACGGGAGACGGGCGAGTGCCAGACGCGCGAGCTACGTAGCGCTCTGCCAGGCTGAGCTACCCCCGACCATCGGCCGGCGGACAGGATTTGAACCTGCGACCTCTCACTCTCAAGGTGAAGTAGGCCCGCACTGCGCTTCGCCCGTCACCCGTATCCAGTTGTCGACCCCGAAAGGTGCTGCGAGTACAAAGTCGGCTGAGGATTGTTTCCTTGAGAGAGAAGTAACCCCGGCCCTGCGCTTCGCGGCACTCGTACTCTACGGCCGTTCCCCGGACACAGCAGCCGAATTATGAGGTGCGCACCCGCCTGGCTGCCGATCAAGCACCGGCTCACCCGACACTGGCCTCCGACGCGGCGCCAGGACGCTCACGGAACTGACGCAGGCGTTCCTCCTCAGAGCCTCTCTGACGCGGCTCGCCTGCCGGGGGCAGCTTGCGGGTCAGGCGGTCACGCAGCAACGCCGAGGCGCTGTGGACGCGTTCGGGCAGGCCGCTGAGCAGGGCGTGGGACAGGTCGCGTGGGCCTTGGCCGTGTTCCAGCCAGCGGGCCACGAGCGGTGCGAGGGCGAGGGCTTCCGCCGCACCGACGCGCAGGCGGGGTTCTGTTGCGGTCACGCGGTGCAGGAGGGCTGCGGCCTGGCCCGTTGCCGTGTCCGGTGGTACGGCGAGGGCGGTTGCCGTGATCGGGTTCTCCCGCCGCCCACCCGACTTCGCGCCCGCGATGGCGACGATCGTCGTCCGCTGCCGGGGGAGGGAGGGTTCTTTCCCGCGGTCCTTTACGGGGTGGGCGTCACGGGCGCCGGCTGTCCGCGGACCGGAGCCCGGACGTACGGCACCCGGCGCCACCTGCGGGATGTCGTACACGTGGGTCTCGCTGACGAAGGTGCCGTCCGGGCGGCGTACCCGCTCGACGCGGTAGTAGCCGAAGGCAGTCAGTTCGCGCAGGGCCTTCGCCACGGAGAGGCGGCCCTGCGGGCTGGTGTCGGCCATGTGCCGCCCGTCCTCGCGCCAGCCGCCGGGACGGGAGAGGAGGTCGGCGAGCAGGCCGCGGGCGGTGTAGGAAAGGCGTCGGTCCTGCAACACCGCGTTGGGCAGGACCGTGAAACCGCGCGCGTGGCGGCTACGATGAATCTGCATCGGGAGTCGTTCCTCCTGTGCCAGACCCCGGAGCGTTCCAGCGCTGCCGGGGTCACCCTATTAAGTTCGTTCGTGACAGAACGTACCACCTGATTCGCCCAAGATCGACTGCTCCTGGGCGCCTTGGTGTCTGCTGGAACGTTCCTCCCGCGAGTGAGCGCGACGTCGCAAGCGTGAAGCGTCTGCACGGCGTCCTCCCTCGGTCAGCGGTCCGGGCTCGACCCGGCGGTGGGAGCGGACGGCACACCTGCTTTCCGGATCGGCCTCTGGGCATGGGTGAACCCGGTTCGCGCGGAGCATGGAGGAGTGGCGGCCTTTTGGCGTCGCGGTCGGCGAGCGCCCCGGCTACCCTCCGGGCGTGGACTCCGACCGACCGCTCCTCCGCCTCGTCTTCCCTGACCTCGTTGCCGAGCTGACCGCTCTGCTGGAAGCCGAGGGCGAGCGCGAACTCGCCATCTGCGCCTGGGACCTCCGGTTCTTCGGCGAGTGCGGATGCCGGGACGACTTCTGCCAGAGCATCCGCACCGCTGATCACCCGCAAGGGCAGCCATACGGTGACGGCCACCGCTGCGTGCCCCTCCTGCCGTCCTGCGGCATGCTGAACCTGGACGTCGTGCGCGGGCAGATCATGTACGTCGAAATCCTCGACCGGCCGCCGCTGGTTCGCCGGCCGGCAGAACGGTGACACCACGTAAGAGCGATCCCTCACAGCGACTTGGATCCGGCGAAGCGTGAACGATTCCCCGCGCCACGCTGTCCTGGAGTTCCGGCGTTGTCGAAGGCCAGGTGGACCGCGTGCAGCCGAACAGAAGAGCCCTGTGCGGGCGAGCCGGCTTTGACCTCCTACGGGCGCGGGTGCTCACTCGGCGGTGACATTCACGGACGTCGCACCGGTCGTCGGCGCTTGGTCTTCGCCGTCATTCGGCCGCGCAAGCGCGACTGGTAGAACGCCGACCTTGCCTCGTCAAGGTCCACGATCTCGAAGATGTCCGCGGCCATCCCGGCTTCATCGGCGCCGCCCGTCAGCCCGACCCGGCCCACGACCCACAGACCCTCACGGCACCTGGCCCGGCATTCGTCGCCCAGGTGCGTACGCCCGAGTGCGGCCTCCGTGGCGTAGGACTCACCACTTATCATGCGCAACAAGGTGATCAGGAAATGGACCCGCGCCAGGGGCGACAGCTCCCCGGCCAGCGCAGTGAGGATCACACTGGTGGCCGGCACCGATACCTTCGGTGTGCACGAACAGTTCCACCGGCCAACCGTGGCGCAGGAAGCTCGACCGTACGGCGCGGGGGCGCCGTGCAGGAACGCCACGATGTCGAGGTCGGACTTCTCGGTCCGGCGCTCCGTCACGACGCCGCCGCCCAAGAACTCGGCTCTTGCGTCGGCATGATGTTCTTCCACAACGGCTCGTGCCGCCTCGATCGCGTCCATATGGCAAGCATCCGGACCTGCGGTTCCAGGCGCCGAGAATTTACGGCCGGTACCGGTTTCGCGCCGTTGCCTTGGGTGACGCGTGCGTCGGCATCAGCGACGACCGGCTCCCCGAACCCCACGCGAACGGGTAGCCGTCGCCATCCGCGGCCGGCCGGCGGCGAAGGGTGTCGGGCTTGGTGCGGCCTTGGTCTAATGCTGCAACGGGGGCGGCGGGTGCGGGAGGGGG
>NZ_JACEGK010000089.1:0-18448 GCF_056859195.1 Streptomyces sp. NH27 | reverse complement strand
GTGAGCGGGTCGGAGGGGGGATGGGCGATGATCGGGGCTTCGAGCAGGTCGGTCTCCGTCAGGGCGGCGACCGGGAAGCCCGCGGTGAGGGTGGTGCGCGCGCGGCCGCCACGCGACTCGTAGAGGCGGACCACGACGTCGCCGCTGCGGTCGTCGGCGAGTTTGACCGTCTCGATGAGCACGTCGGGGTGGTCGACGGCGACCAGTGGCGACTCGGCCGCCGCCTCGGGCGCGTCGGGCCCGGTGCGCAACGGCAGGTTGAGGGCGTACCCCTCGGTGATCGCGTCCTCGACGGTGGCGCCCGGCCGCAGGGTGTGCCGGAAGCGCTGCGCACCCCGGTCCGCGTGCGGGTCGGGGCTGTGCGGGGCGCGCAGCAGGGTGCTGCGCACCACCGTGGTGGTGCCACCGTCGGGCCGGGTGTGGCGGGTGGTGTCGTAGCCGTAGGTCGCGTCGGAGGCCAGGGCCACGCCCCAGCCGTGCTCGCCGACGTGCAGCCAGCGGTGGGCGGCTGCCTCGCGGCGGGCCGCGTCGGAGTCGGTGTTCTCGTGGGTGGGCCGGGTGACATGCCCGAACTGGGTCTCCGCGCTGGTGTGTTCGGCGTGCACGTCCAGCGGCCAGGCGGCCTTGAGCATGGTGTCCTGCTCGCGCCAGTCGACCTCGGTGTCGATGGTCAGGGCGTGGCTGCCGGCGCCGAGGCTGAGGTGCTGGACGACGGTGGAGCGGCCGGTGCCGCGCACCACCGTGACGGTGGCCAGCAGCGGCCCGGCGTCGCGCAGTTCGACCGATTCGGCGGTGTCGAGGTCGCGCCCGCCGCGCGGGTCCAGACGCAGCGCGCTCCAGCCTGTGGGCTCGTCGCGGTGCAGTTGGAGCAGGTTGCCGGCCGCGCCGGGCGCGATGGCCTCCCGGCCGGTGCGCGACTCGACGGCCGAGCGCACCAGTCCGGCCCGGTCGATCACGACCCGCAACAGGCCGTTGTCCAGGACGTGTCCGCCGTCGGCGCGGGTCTGGGCGGTGACCGGCGGCAGGTCGCCGAGCGGCAGGCCGGCCCGGCCGGCGCCGAGGGCGGGCGCCTGCGCGAGAACGGCGGTGCGACCGTCGGCGAGTGGCTGCCCGCCGGGCAGCGGGCGGGCGTCCGGGCCGAGCACGACGACCTCGCGGCGGTCGCGCGGGCCGGAGTTGAGCACGCCGGTGCCGTCCGGATCGGCGCCCAGGCCGCCGGTCGCGCGGCGGATCAGCCGCTCCAGCCGGCGCTGCACGTCGCGGTGGGTCTGCTCGGCCTCTTCGTGTGCCCAGGCGATGGAGGTGCCGGGCAGGATGTCATGGCACTGCTGGAGCAGCACCTGTCGCCACAGCCGCTCCAACTCGGCGTAGGGATACGGGATTCCGTGCCGTACGGCGGCGGTCGCCGACCACAGCTCGGCTTCGTGCAGCAGGGCCTCGCTGCGGCGGTTGCCGCGCTTGGTGCGGGCCTGGCTGGTGTAGCCGCCGCGGTGCGCGGCGAGGTCGAGTTCGCCGCGCCACACCGGTGCGTGCGGGTACTCCTGCTCTGCGGTGCGGAAGAACGCGGCGGGGGTGCGCAGCGCGACGCGGGGGGCGCCTTCGAGGTCGGCGTAGCGGCGGGCCCGTTCCAGCATGGCCCGGTCGGGTCCGCCGTCGCCGCGGCCGAAGGGCAGCAGCGAGGTGCCGGCGGCGCCGAGTTCGGCGAAGGACGCGACGGTATCGGTGAGTTCGGGCCCGGTCAGGGTGGTGCCCCCGGCGGCGCCCGGTACGAGGTGGGTGAACAGGCGGGTGCCGTCGATGCCCTCCCAGCGGAAGGTGTGGTGCGGGGGCGCGGCGGCGACACCCGGCTCGGGGCGGCGGCCGGCCAGCCAACGGGCCCCGGCCAGCGCGGCGAGTTGCGGGAAGGCGGCGGAGGCGCCCGAGGCGTCGGGCAGCCAGACTCCGTCGCTGTCGACGCCGAGTTCGTCGCGGAAGAAGCGGCGGCCGTGCACGAACTGGCGGGCCAGCGCCTCCCCGCCGGGCAGTTCGGCGTCGGCCTCGACCCACATACCGCCGGCCGGAACCCAGTTGCCGTCCGCGACTGCCTTGCGTATCCGCTCGAAGACGTGCGGGTGGTGCTCCTTCATCCAGGCGTAGTGCTGCGCGGAGGACGCGGCGACGACCAGGCCGGGGTACTCCTCGGTGAGCGCGGCCATGGTGCTGAAGGTGCGGGCGCACCTGCGTACGGTCTCGCGCACCGGCCACAGCCAGGCGGAGTCGATGTGCGCGTGGCCGACCGCGGCGAAGGTGTGCGCGGAGTCGTGCGCGTGCCGGCGCAGCGCCGGGGCCAGCACCATACGGGCACGGGCGGCGGTACGCGCGACGGCCCGCGGATCGACGGCGTCCACGGCGGCTTCGAGGGCGGCACGGATCTCGTGCTTGCGCGGCAGCGCGTCGGGCAACGCGCGCATCAGGCCGTCCAGCGCCTCGAAGTCGTGGATGAACTGCCAGACGTCCTCGTCACGGATCGCGATGTCGGCGCGGCGCAGCCGGTACAGCGGGGTGTCGCCGGCGGTGGCCGGGTCGCCGTAGCTGCTGCCGGCGCCGCTGCCGCCGTCGATCTGCGGGTTGGCGGCGGCCTCGACCAGCAGGCGCACCGGCTCGCCGCCGGCCGCGCTGAAAGCCACCGGCACGGCGGGCACGTGCGGGTGGATTCCTTGCAGCGGGATGCCGCGCTCGTCGTGCACGAGCCCTTCGGCGCGGCCGCCTTCGGGGTCGGAACCGAGGTCGATGAGGGCCTCGACCCGGCGGCCGGCCCAGCGCTCGGGCACGGTGGCGTGCACCCGGAACCAGGTGGTGGCCCAGGGCCTGCCCCACAGCTCGCCGACCGCGAACGGGGTGTACTCGGCGCGCAGCGCCACCTCCGCCGGAACCGGCTCGCCCGGGATGTGCCAGGCGCCGATGTCCATGGGCAGCCGCTGCGGATACAGCGCTGGGCGCAGCTTCTCGGTGAGGAACGCGGCTATCCGCTCCTCGCCCGAGGCGATCCGGTGATGCATGGGCAGCCTTTCTGTCCAGCGGGTTCCCGCTATGTAAAACCATGTGTGTTATCAAGTCAACGCCTCTCACGAATTCAGCTTTCCCGCAGGTCGTGACCTGCGGGAATGTAATTGTCAGGCTATTTCCAGGTCATTACGGGCCCGATCCGGAAGATAATTCACCTGACAAAGTGGACGGCAAAAGGCGGCGGGCGCGATCCCTGGTGTCCGCGCCCGCCGCCCGGCCCTCCCGTTATCCGACCGGCGCGGGCCGCTCGCAGGTGCCGGCCACCGGCAGCGCCCGGCCGGCGTGCGCGGAGTCCAGCAGGGTGAGCATCACGTCCAGGACGTGTTCGGCGAGTTCGGCCGACGCCAGGTGCGGGCGGCCCGCCGCGACCGCGTCGGCGAGGTCGGCGAGCCCGGTGCCGCGCCCGGCGTCCCGGTAGCCGGCCGACACCGGCAGCGGCTGCCACGAGCCGCCCGCCGCGAAGAGTTCGACCGGCCCGTCGAAGCCGTTCGGGTCGGGCACGGCCAGCGACCCGGCGGTGCCGTGCACCTCGATCCGGGGCAGGTGCGCGGCGTGGATGTCGAAGCTCATCACGAGCGTGGACAGCGCGCCGCCGGCGTGTTCGAGCACCCCGGTGACATGGGTGTCCACCTCGACCGCGAAGCGCTGCCCGGCGCGCGGGCCGCTGCCGATCTCGCGCTCGGCGCGCGGCGTGGACGCGGCGCCGGTGACCTTGACCACCGGGCCGAGCAGGTGCACCAGCGCGGACAGGTAGTACGGGCCCATGTCGAGCAACGGGCCGCCGCCGGGCCGGTAGTAGAACTCCGGGTCCGGGTGCCACGCCTCGTGACCGGCGGTGGTCATGAACGCGGTCGCCGCGACCGGGCGGCCGATCAGCCCGTCGTCGACGGCCTTGCGGGCGGTCTGGGTGCCGGTGCCGAGCACCGTGTCGGGCGCGCTGCCGACCCGTACTCCCGCCGCCCGCGCGGCGGCCAGGATCGCGGCGGCCTCCTCGCGGGTGGTGGCGAGCGGCTTCTCGCCGTAGACGTGCTTGCCCGCGGCGATCGCGGCGAGCGCGACCTCGGCGTGCACGGCGGGGATGGTCAGGTTGAGCACGGCGTCCACGTCGTCGCGCGCGACGAGTTCGGCGACGCTGCCGACCACCTGCGCGCCGGAGCGCTCGGCGGCCTCACCGGCCCGGCCGGCGTCCAGGTCGGTGACGGCGGTCAGTCGCAGCGTGTCCAGTTTCGCGATGGTGTCCAGGTACTGGCCGCTGATCTTGCCCGCACCGACCATGCCGACCCTCAGCGGCTCGCCCACAGCAGTCCCCTCTCGGTGAGTGCCCGCACCTCGGGCACGTCGAAGTCGTCGGCCTTGTGGCCGATGGCGTTCACGAAGACCCGGCCGGCGCCCTGCTGCCGGGTCCAGACGGTCGGCATCACGACCGGGTGGTCGCGCTCCTCACCGGCCGGGAAGACGGTGGTGGCCAGCACGTCGATGTCGGGGTCGGTGGAGACCCAGTACTGCTCGGTGTGCACGGCGAAGTCGGTGAGCCCGGCGAGCAGCGGGTGACCGGCCCGCTCCGGCACGAGGTTGACGGTGTAGTCCACGAACCCGTGCGGGTGGTGCAGGAACTGGCCGCCGGTCAGGAAGTGGTAGTCGACGTCGCCACGGAAGGAGTCGACGATCCCGCCGTGCCAGCCGGCGAAGCCGGTGCCGGCCCGGACCGCGGCGACCAGGCCCTTGGTCTGCTCGGCGGTGATCTCACCCATGGTCCAGCACTGCACGACCAGGTCGGTGGCGGCCAGCCGCTCGGCGTCGGTGTAGACGTCCAGCGACTCGGCGGTGTCGACCTGGAAGCCGCTGTCCTCCAGGAACGGCAGGAACAGGTCGGTGATCTGGACGGGTGAGTGGCCCTCCCAGCCGCCTCGGACCACCAGGGCCCTGCGGTGCGGACGGTTCGGATCGGTCACGGGCGTTGCACGCTCCCATCGGTGTTGCGCAGCAGGGCCCACCGGTCGTGGGCCAAGGGCTCCGGCACGGGGTGCCGGGCGGCCGCGGCCTCGTCGAAGTCGACGCCGTGGCCGGGGGTTTCGGGGGGCACCAGACCGCCGGCGGTGGCGGTGACGGTGCCGGGGTAGACCTCGTGGACGGGCGGCTTGAAGACCGCGGCCTCCTGCACCCCGAAGGCGTGGCTGGAGATGTCCATGGCCAGCGTGGCGGCCTGGGCGATCGGGCTGACGTCGGCCGGGCCGTGCGGTGCCAGCCGCACGCCGCGCAGTTCGCACAGCACGGCGATCTTGCGGGCCGGGGTCAGGCCGCCCAGGGTGGGCACCCTGATCCGGGCGAAGTCGATGTCGGGGCCGTCGCCGCCGGCGATCAGGTCGGTGAACTGGGCCGGGTCGTGGAACAGTTCGCCCACCGCCAGCGGCACCGGCGAGACGTCGTGCAGCCGCTTGAAGTGGCCGGCGTCCTCGGGCGCCAGCAGGTCCTCCACGAAGTACAGCCGGGCGTCCGCCACTCGCCGCAGGAACTCCCTGGCCTGCCGCGGGTCGAGCCGCTCGTGCACGTCGTGCAGGAGTTCCACGTCGTCGCCGACGAGTTCGCGCACCTTGCCCAGGACCCCCGGCACGTAGCGCAGGTAGCCGGCGCCGTCCCAGGGCGCGCGCCGGCTGCGCACCGCCTCCGGGTCGGCGCCGCCGCCGTGCGCGCCGTAGGTGTCGGCGCCGGGCACCGCGGCCTGGATCCGCACATGGCGGTAGCCGCGGGCGCGGGCGGCCTGCACCTTGTCGGCCAGTTCGGCCGCGTCCAGGCCGTCGACATGGGTGTACGCCTCGGCGAAGGCGCGGACCTTGCCTCCGAACAGGGAGTACAGCGGGGCGCCCAGCCGCTTGGCCTTCAGGTCCCACAGTGCGACATCGACGCCGCCGAGCGCGTTGCCGGTGATCGAACCACCGCGCCAGTAGGCGCTGTTGAGCAGCAGCCGGTGGATGTCGTCGATGTCGTCGGGGTCCCGGCCGACCAGCAGCGGGGCGAGGTAGTCGTCGAGTACCGAGCGCACCGCGAGGGTGCGCTGCGGATCGCTCGCGCAGCCCAGCCCGTACAGTCCCGGGTCGTTGGTCTCGATGCGGACGATGAGGTGAGGACAGCCGTGGGGGGCGGTCAGGAACGTGCGGACGGCCGTGATGCGGATCTTGGCGCCGCGCTCGTCGACCCAGGGTGCGGGGGCGAGCGGAGCGGGGCCGGCATCAGGCAAAGCCATGCGAACTCCCACGTGCAGGAAGGCGGTTCGGTCGGCGTGAAGCGGCCGCCGACCGGTCCGGGACAGCGGCATGTGCTATCCCTTGGAGGGGACGACAACTCCACGCACGGCACGTACAGATAACAGAATGCCGTACCGACTCACGAACGTATGAAAGCCGGCCCGAGTTTGTCAAGAGGTCTGACAAACTCGGACCGGCTGGTGCGCAACGGGCTTCGACGGCAAGGCGATCGAGCCTCGGTCAGGGGCTCCCGGCAGGGCCGGGGACGGCTACGGCGCGGGCCGCGGATCGGGGCCCGGATCACGTCCAGGAACAGGTCGGGGACCGCATGCGGGGACCGGTCCCCCACAGCAGTCCCGGACCGGCCGCCGGATCATGTCCCGGATCGGCTCCCAGGCCGTCCCCGACCGGCTCCCAGGCTGTCCCCGACCGACTCCCGGAGCGGGCCGTCAGTGCTGGCCGAGCCGCTTGAGCAGCGTGCTCAGCGAATGCGCCGCCTCGGTGACGGCCTGGGCGATCTCCTCCATCCGCGCGTCGTCCATCCGGCTCTTGGGCGCCGAGCAGCTGATCGCGTCCTCGCCCTGACCGCCGCCGAGCGCGACCGCGACACAGCGGATGTCGACGGAGTTCTCACCGTCGTCCTTCGCCCAGCCGCGCAGCCTGGCCTCACCGAGCTGCGCCAGGAACTCGTCGGGGTCGATCACGGTGTCGGGGGTGAGCCGCTCGAGCGGCCAGTCCAATCGGCGCTGCACCTCGGCGGGGTCGTACTGCGCGAGCACCGCCTTGCCGAGGCCGGTGGCGTGCGCCGGCAGCCGGCGGCCGACCGCGGAGTACATCCGCAAGGCGTGCCGGGACTCGCGTTTGGCCAGGTAGACGACGTGGGTGCCGTCGAGCCTGCCCAGGTGGACGGACTCGCCGGTCTCCTCCGCGAGCGCGTCGAGCACCGGCCCGGCCAGGCTCGTGACGTCGTCGCCCTCCAGGTACGCGGTCCCGGTCAACAGGGCTTTCAGGCCAAGGCTGTAGCGGGTCCCGGAAGGGTCGAGGTCCACCCATCCGCGGGCCTGCATGGTGCGCAGGATCGCGTGCAGGCTGCTCTTGGGCACGGCCATCGACGCGGCCATCTCGGCCAGCGACATCCGGGCGCCGTCGGCGCCGAGCAGTTCGAGCACCTCCAGCACCCGCGCCGCGGACTTGACCTCTTCCGGTTTGCGTTCGGGCCCGCGCCCGCGCGCCGTTGCTGCCACCGACTCCACTGATCCTCCGCTCACCGCGCTCCCCTGCGCCGACACCTGACGGCCCCTGGGTGCACACCCAATCGCAACGCACGCCTTGACGCTATATCAAACACCACCGTAAGTTCATGGACTCCAACGTCATTCGGTCTTCTGAACGATCGAACCCTAGGCAGGGGCTATGCGGATACCTTTTGTCGGACCTGTTGCAGGATCTGCCACGAGAAACAGCACCAAAACCCGCCGGACCAGATTCGCCGCCGCGGCCGTCGTGACGGTCATGTCGCTGGCGCCGATCGCGGCCTGCGGCGGGTCGTCCGGGTCGTCCGGGGACGGCAAGACCCTGGAGATGTGGACCTTCAAGCAGTCCCACGTCGCGGGCCTGCGCAACGCCGCCGCCGAGTTCAAGAAGCAGACCGGCATCACCGTGAAGATCCAGGCGTACGGCCCGGACGACGCCTACACCACCAAGGTGCAGGCCGCCGCGAAGACCCATGACCTGCCCGACGTGCTGGAGACGCACTCCGACGGCGAGGACTTCGCGCTGGGCTCCACCGGCATCGCCAAGGACATCTCCAAGGACGTCGACGCAAGCTGGAGCGGCCTGTACCAGAAGGGCGTGCAGGGCTCCGGCACGGTCACCCCCGAGTTCTACCGGGAGTCGCTGCCCGCCGACTCCAAGGACCACGGCGTCCAGAAGGGCCAGCGCTTCAGCGTGCCCTTCACCTCCGGCACCTTCGGCATCGTGATGGGCAACAAGAAGGTTCTCGCCGCGGCCGGCATCACCAAGCCCCCGGCCACCTACGAGGAGTGGCTCGCCGACCTGAAGGCGACCACCACGAAGAGCCCCACCACCGGCGGGGTCAGCCTGGGCCTGAAGGTCAAGGCGACCGGCATGACCTGGACGATGCAGCCGCTGGCCTTCGCCGAGCTGGGGAAGGCCAAGTACCAGGCGCTCTGGGGTCAGAACGCGTCCGAGGACTTCTCCTCGCCCGACGGCCAGAAGGCGCTCAGCGAGTACGCCAAGCTGCAGCCCTACTGGATGCCCGGCACCCAGATCCTCGACATCGACTCCGCCGACCAGGCGTTCGCGCAGGGCAAGTCCGCCTGGGACATCGGCGGCACCTTCACGCTGGCCTTCCTCCAGCAGAACGGCATGAACCCCGACGACGTGATGGCCTTCGGCATCCCCGGCCCGTCCGACGGCGCCGTGCCCAAGCCCGCGCTCGCCCCGCTGGCGCTGACCGGGCTGACCGTCACCTCGACCAGCTCGCACACCGCGAACGCCGAGAAGTGGATGAAGTTCCTCTCCCAGCCGTCGGTCGCCTCGCAGTTCGCCAAGGACGCCACCGAGGTGCCCGCCACCCAGCTCGGCGCCGACGCCGCCAAGGTGATGGGCCCGACCCTGGCCGGCCTGACGACGACCTTCACCGGCACTCCGGAGAACACCTACGACCCGAGTGACGCCAGCTTCCGGCCGCCCGGCTACGACCAGGACTCCATCAGCGAGATCCTCGCCGACCTGACCCCGCTGCACCAGAAGAGCGTGGAGGCGACCGGCAAGGCGATGGCGAAGCTCAACAACTCCTTCTGGAAGCTGGCGAAGTGACCACCGCTCCCCGTCCCGCACTGACGGCGGAGACGGCCGCGGCCGGGGGTCCCGGAGACCCCCGGCCGGGCGCCGGCCCCGCCACCAAGGCCCGCCGCCGCAGCCGGCGCGGCGGCCACGAGGCCCTCTCCGGCTGGCTGTTCGTCGCCCCGGCCGTGGTGCTCTTCGCGGTCATGGGCCTGTACACCGTCGGCTACGGCTTCCTGCTGAGCTTCGCCCAGTGGAACGGCTTCGCCGCGCACTGGACCTGGGTCGGCATCCAGAACTACAAGGACCTGCTGTGGGCCGACCCGCGGTACGCGCCCCGGGTCCAGCACGCCGCCGTGCACACCCTGTACGTGATGATCGCGGTGCCGGTGCTGACCGTCCTGGTGTCCTTCCCGCTGGCGGTGCTGCTCAACTCCGCCCGGCGGATGCAGACCCTGCTGCGCTCGGTGTACTTCGTGCCCTACGTGACCAGCGGCATCGCGGTGTTCTTCGCCTGGCAGTACATCCTCCAGCCGGACGGCGCGATCAACACGCTGCTCAAGAGCGTCGGCATGGGCTCGCTCGCCCAGCCGCAGGGCTGGCTCGGCAACCCGCACACCGCGCTGCCCACCATGATCGTGGTGACGGTGTGGGGCGCGGTGCCGGTGGCGATGCTGATGTACCTCACCGGGCTGCAGACCATCGACCGCAGCGTGCTGGAGGCCGCGCAACTGGACGGCGCCGGCTGGTGGCGCACCAACTTCTCGGTGGTGTGGCCGCTGGTCCGGCCGATCACCCTGATCGTGGTGCTGCTGAACCTGCGCGACTCGCTCCAGGGCTTCCAGACCTTCCTGGTGATGACCACCGGCGGCCCCGGCGACCACACCAACGTGCTCGGCCTGGAGTCGTACCGGCTGGCCTTCCTCATGCAACTCGACCCGACCCTGGGCCTGGCCAGTGCGCTCGGCTGGCTGCTGTTCGCCGCCGCGCTGGTGATCGCCCTGATCAACCTCCGAGTACTGCGGAGCAGGACATGACGACAATTCCCCTCGGACCGGCCGACGACACGGCCCCCGCGAAGAACGGTTCCGGCCGGCCCCGACCCACTGCCGGGCCCCGGTCCGGCGGCGGCAGGCTGGCCCGCCGGATCAGCGCCAAGTTCGTCATCGGCGTCCTGCTGGCGGTCTACGGTTTGGTGAGCCTCTACCCCTTCCTGTGGATGATCTCGGCCGCGTTCAAGAACAACATCGAGGTGGTGCGCGGTGGCCACCTGATCCCGCACTCGCCGACCCTCCACACCCTGACCAGCACCTGGAACCAGCTCCACTTCTTCCGGTACTTCGTCAACAGCCTCGAAGTCACCGCCATGACCGTGGTGCTGACGCTGGTGGTGTACGCGGCGGCCGGCTACGCCTTCGCCGTGCTGGACTTCCCCGGCCGCGGCATATTGCAGAAGCTCTTCATCTCGCTGCTGTTCGTGCCGGGTGTCACCGTGATGCTGCCGATCGTGCTGCTGGAGAACAAGCTCCACCTGCTCGGCTCGCACATGGGCCTGGTGCTGCCGTTCGTCAACGGCGGTGCGCCCCTGTCGATCCTGCTGATGACCGGCGCGTTCTCGGCGGTGCCGAAGGAACTGCGGGAGTCCGCGCGGGTGGACGGCGCCAACGAGTTCCACGTCTTCACCCGGATCTACCTGCCGCTGGCCCGGCCCGCGCTGATCACCGTCGGACTGCTGACCGCGATCCCGACCTGGAACGAGTACCTGCTCACCCGGGTCTCGCTGAACAACCCGAGTTCCTACACGCTCCCGCTGGGCCTGCAGACGCTGTCGTCGGAGAACGTGCCGCACTACAACGAGATGATGGCCGGCGCGCTGATCGTCGTCGTGCCCGTGGTGCTGCTCTTCCTCTCCCTCCAGCGCTACTTCGTCAACGGCCTGGTCGGGGCGGTGAAGGGCTGATGCTGGTCCTCGTCACCGGGGCCGCCGGGCACATCGGTGGCCACGCCGTCGCGGAACTCCTCGGCGCCGGCCACGACGTGGTGCTCACCGACCTGCTGCCGGTGGAAGAGCCGCGCGCGGTACGGGTGCACACCGGCGACCTCCAGGACCCGGACCTGGTCCGCCAGGCGATGGACGGCGTCGACGCGGTGGTCCACCTCGGCGCGATCCCGCACCCCAACCTGCCCGACCCGAGTTCGCTGTTCGCGCACAACTGCCTCACCGCGCACCGGGTCCTCGAGGAGGCCGGCCGGACCGGGGTGCGCCGGGTGGTGGCCGCCTCCAGCATGGCCGCGGTCGGCCTGGCCTGGTCACCGGTCCCGGTCTCGCCCGCGTACGTGCCGCTCGACGAGCAGCACCCGAGCCTGGTCCGCGACCCGTACGGGCTGTCCAAGGCGGTGCTGGAGGAGGTGGCCCGCACCGCGCACCGCCGGTACGGCACGGACGTGGTGAGCATGCGCTTCCCCTTCACCGGGGCCGGCGACCGGCTGGCCGGGTTCGTCGACGCCTGCGCCGCCGACCCGGCCGGCCAGCGGCACGACCTGTGGGGCTGGCTGCACACCGCCGACGCGGCGACCGCGATCCGGATCGCCCTGGCGGCCGACTTCAACGGCGCCCACGTGGTCAACGTGACGGCGCCCGACACCACTTCGGCGCTGCCCTCGGCCGCGCTGATGGCCGCGCACCATCCTGGCGTGCCCCTGCGGCCGAGCGTCACCGGGCACGCCACGCTCTTCGACAGGACCGCTTGCACCGATCTGCTGGGGTTCACCCCCCGGCGCACCTGGCGTACGACCGAAGGAGAGAGCTGATGTCACCCGAACCAACGCCGCCCTCCCGTCGCACCCTGCTCACCGGTGCCGCGGCCGCCGGCGCCGCCGCGCTGGTCGGTCTCAGCAGCCGCAGCGCGCAGGCGGCCACACCGGCGCAGGGCGCGCACCCCGTGACCGGCCCAAAGGCCGGCCCGGGCACGGCGCACGGATCGCGGCCGGTCTCCCGGCACACCCACATCTTCTACTACCCGTGGTACGGCAACCCGGACTTCTACGGCGACTGGCGGCACTGGCAGCAGGGCGATCTCACCCCGCCCGAGGACATCGGCTCCAACTACTACCCGGCGCTCGGCCCCTACGACTCCGGCGACCTGCACGGCACGGTCGCCCAGCACATGCGCTGGCTGCGCCGGGCCGGCACCGGCGTGCTGGTCAGCAGCTGGTGGGGGCAGGGCAGTTACGAGGACCAGCGGGCCGAGGCGGTGCTGGAGGCCGCCGCCAAGGAGGGCCTCCAGGTCGCCTGGCACATCGAGCCGTACGCCGGCCGCGACGCGGACTCCGTGGTCGCCGACATCCGCTACATCAGCGGGAAGTACGGCGACCACCCGGCGTTCCACCGCGACCCGGAGCACGGCCACCGCACCGCGTACTACATCTTCAACAGCCTGCTCACGGTCGACTGGTCGGCGCTGCACCAGGTGGACGACCAGGCGATCGTGATGGCGCAGACCTGGGACCTGACCCGGATCGGCGACTTCGGCGGCGCGTACACCTACGACGCGATCGCCACCCACAACAAGCCGGACTGGTCCGAGGTCGCCGCGTTCTGCGCCGACCGCGGCATGGTGTGGGCGCCGTCGCTCGGCCCGGGTTACATCGACCACCGCGCGAAGCCCGGCAGCACCACCCCGATCCTGGACCGGGCGAACGGCGCGACCTACGACCAGGAGTGGGCGTATGCCCTGGCCTCCGGCAACGGTGACGCGCCGCCGGACTGGGTGAGCATCACGTCGTTCAACGAGTGGCACGAGGGCAGCATGATCGAGCCCGCCACCGCGCAGACCCCCGGCGCGCTCGACTACCTCGACTACGAGGGCGCCTACGGGCGGCACGGCCGGTCCGCGCAGACCGCGTACCTGGACCGCACCGCCCGGTGGGCCGCGCGGTTCGAGGCGGAGCGGGCCCGGCACCGCAGCGGCGGGCACCGCTGAGCCCCGCGGCCGGCGGGCGCGGCTGGGACCGCCCCATCGGCCCGGCACGGGGCGGGCGCCGCCGCCCGCCCCCGCTGCACGAACCGACTGGCTGCCGATCCCCAGCAGAAAGAGCCTTCCTGTGCATGACGATCGTCCTGTCGTCGAACAGCGGATCACCAAGTTCCTCTCGCACGTGGTCCGGCCCGCCCTCTACAGCCACCCGCTGACCCTGGACCTGGCCGCCTGGCAGGTGCCGGGCGAACCGGTGCCGGTCGCCGACGCGCTGGCGGCGGCGTACGAGCCGGTGCGGATCGGCGACACCTGGGGCGGCCCGTGGTCGACGACCTGGCTGAAGGCCACCGGCCAGGTACCGGCGCAGTGGGCCGGACGCCGGGTGGAGGCCGTCTTCGACCTCGGCTTCGACCTGACCAAGGGGCCCGGCGGCCAGGCGGAGGGCTTCGTGCACGACGCGTCCGGCACGCCGCTGCAAGGGCTGCACCCGTACCACCGCAGCGTGCTGCTGGCCGACCCGGCGGCGGGCGGCGAACCGGTGGACCTGCTGGTGGAGTTGGCCGCGAACCCGATGATCGTGGGCTCCGCGGGCAGCGGCACCCACCTCGGTTCGAAGCAGACCGCGGGCACCGACCACCTGTACCAGCTGCGGGCGGCCGAGATCGCGGTGCGCGAGGACGCGGTCTGGCATCTGACGCACGACATGGAGGTGCTGGACGAGCTGATGCGCGAGCTGCCGGCGGGCAGTTCGCGGCGGCACGAGATCCTGCGCGCGCTCCAGCACGCGATGGACGCGGTCGACGTCGCCGACGTGGCCGGCACCGCGCAGCACGGCCGGGACCGGCTCGCCGACGTGCTGGCCCGGCCGGCGCACGCCTCCGCGCACACCATCGCCGCGGTCGGCCACGCGCACATCGACTCCGCGTGGCTGTGGCCGATCCGCGAGACGGTCCGCAAGTGCGCCCGCACCTTCACCAACATGACCACGCTCGCGCAGGAGTACCCGGAACTGGTCTTCGCCTGCTCCTCCGCGCAGCAGTACGCGTGGATCAAGGAGCACCGCCCGGAGATCTTCGAGCGGATCAAGAAGGCGGTGACCGACGGCAACTGGGCGCCGGTCGGCGGCATGTGGGTGGAGGCCGACGGCAACCTGCCCGGCGGGGAAGCGATGGCCCGGCAACTCGTCTACGGCCGGCGGTTCTTCGCCGAGGAGTTCGGCCTCGCGCAGGACGGCGTGTGGCTGCCGGACTCCTTCGGCTACACCGCCGCCTACCCGCAGTTGGCGGTGCTCGCGGGCGCGAAGTGGTTCCTCACCCAGAAGCTGTCGTGGAACGAGACCAACCGGCTGCCACACCACAGCTTCGACTGGGAGGGCATCGACGGCACCCGGATCTTCACCCACCTCCCGCCGGTCGACAGCTACAACGCGAGCCTGACCGGCGCCGAACTCGCCCACGCGGAGAGCAACTTCGCCGACAAGGGCGCGGCGACCCGGTCGCTCGCGCCGTTCGGCTTCGGTGACGGCGGTGGCGGCCCCACCCGCGAGATGATGGAGAAGGCGCGCCGGCTGCGCGACCTGGAGGGCTCGGCGAAGGTCGAGGTCGGTGACCCGAACGCGTTCTTCGCGGCGGCCCACGCGGAGTACGCCAGGCCGCCCGTGTGGCGCGGCGAGTTGTACCTGGAGAACCACCGCGGCACCTACACCAGCCAGGCCCGCACCAAGCACGGCAACCGGCGGGCCGAGGCGCTGCTGCGGGAGGCCGAGCTGTGGGCGGTCGCCGCGTCGGTACGCACCGGCGCCCCGTACCCGTACGCGGAGTTGGAGTCGATCTGGCAGCGGGTGCTGCTGCACCAGTTCCACGACATCCTGCCGGGCTCGTCCATCGCCTGGGTGCACCAGGAAGCCGAGGCGGTGCATGCTCAACTCCAGTCGGAGCTGGGCGAGTTGATCGGCGCGGCGCTGGCCGGCGGCGACGGTCTGACGTTCTTCAACGCCGGCCCGTACGCCCGCCGGGAGGTCACGGTGGTGCCGGCCGGCGCCACCGACGAGGGCCAGCCGCTCGCCGACGGGCGGCGCGCGGTGCTGGTCGAGGCGCCCGCGCTCGGCGCCGGCCACACCGTGGCCGCCACCGGCACCGCGCCGGTCGAGGTACACCACGGCGGCGACGGCATCACCCTGGACAACGGAGTGCTGCGGGTCCTGATCGACGGCAGCGGCCTGGTCCGCTCGGTGTACGACCACCGCGCCCGGCGCGAGGCGATCGACCCGGACCGCCCGGGCAACCTGCTCCAACTCCACCCGGACGACCCGAACCTGTGGAGCGCCTGGAACATCGACAGCTACTACCGCGACACCGTGCGCGACCTGACGCAGGCCGACGAGGTCGAGGTCGCCGAGGCCGGGCCGCTGCTCGGCTCGGTCCGCGTGACGCGCTCCTTCGGCAGCTCGCACCTGGTGCAGCACCTCGAACTGACCGCGGGCAGCGACCGGTTGACCGTCCGCACCGACATCGACTGGCAGCAGCGGGACACCCTGCTCAAGGCGGCCTGGCCGATCCGGGTGCACGCCGAACACGAGAGCGCCGAGATCCAGTTCGGCCATGTGCGCCGGCCCACCCACGAGAACACCAGCTGGGACGCGGCCCGGTTCGAGCTGTGGGCGCACCGCTGGGTGCACGTCGGCGAGCACGGCTGGGGCGCGGCCGTCGTCAACGACTCGACCTACGGCCACGACGTGTCCCGGCAGGTCGGCGCGGACGGCGGCACCACCACCACGCTGCGGCTGTCCCTGCTGCGCTCCCCGCACAGTCCCGACCCGCAGGCCGACCGCGGCCGGCACTCCTTCTGCTACGGGCTGGTGGTCGGCACCGATGTGGACGGCGCGATCGCGGCCGGCTACGCGCTCAACCTGCCGCTGCGTCCTGCCGGTTCGGCGCCCGCGGGCGGCCCCGCGCTGATCGCCGTGGACAACCCGGACATCGTGGTGGAGGCGGTGAAGCTCGCGGACGACCGGTCAGGGGACGTGGTGATCCGGCTCTACGAGGCGCGCGGCGGATCGGCCCGCGGCACGCTGCGCACCGACTTCCCCGTGGTGGCCGCGCACATCACGGACCTGCTGGAGAACGCGGGCGAGGAGCTGCCGGCCGCGGACGACGGCGGGCGGCCGCTGGAGCTGCGGCCGTTCCAGATCCTGACGGTCCGGCTGCGCCGGACCTGACACCCGGCGTTCCGCCGCCCCCGACGGCGCACGGACGATCACGGTGCCGGTGACCGCTGATCGTACCGTCGCCGCGCGGTCCGGGCTGGTGTCCGACGCCTGACACCGGCACCGACCCGGCCGCGGGCGGGCCCGGGCGACCGTCCTCGCCGGCGGCCACCCGGGCCCGCTGCATGCCCATGTCCCCTGGCGCGTACGGCAGTTCCGCCACCATGTCGGGCGGTTCCCGGCCGTACGGGGCATTGCCGTGCCGGGTCGCTCCGGTCAGCCGTGGTTGACCGGCAGCACATCCGGGGAGAGGGTGCCCGTGGCGGCGGACGCGCTGGTCATCTGCCGCCGGTGGTGGCGGCGGCACAGCACCTCGTAGCCGATCTCCGCCGCGCGATCCACGTCGCCGATCACCACCTGGGCGCCCTCGACCACCATGGCGCCGCCGATCGTGCGGGCGTTGTGGGTGGCGCGGGCCCCGCACCAGCACAGCGCCTCGACCTGGAGCGCCTCTATCCGGTCGGCGAGTTCGATCAGCCGCTGCGAGCCCGGGAAGAGCCGGCTGCGGAAGTCGGTGGTGATCCCGAACGCATAGACGTCCAGGTCGAGTTCGTCCACCACCCGGGCCAACTGGTCGATCTGCCCGGGCGCGAGGAACTGCGCCTCGTCGACGACGGCGTAGTCCACCCGGCCGCCGCGGCTGATCACGCCGACCAGATGGCCGTACAGGTCCATGTCGTCGGCCACTTCGACGGCGTCGGTGACCAGGCCGAGCCGGGAGGAGAGCTTGCCCTGGCCGGCCCGGTCGTCCCGGGTGAAGATCACCGCCTGCAGGCCGCGGGCGGTGCGGTTGTGGATGATCTGCAACGCGAGGGTGCTCTTGCCGCAGTCCATCGTTCCGGAGAAGAAGACCAGCTCGGACATGGGAAGGACGACGGCCTTTCGGGACGGACGGCGGCGGGCGAACGCTTCAGGAGCGTACTTGGAGCAGCGGCACGAGCTGCTCGACGGGGGTCATCGAGCCGTGCAGCCCGATCATCTTCGATTCCCCCGGCTCGGTGCGGTTCGCCACGATCGCCATGTCGTCGCGGGCCGCGGCCACCACGTCGCCGATCCGGCCCAGCACCCGCCGCTCGGGGTCTGGCCCGAACCAGCCCGCGGCGACCGCCTCCGCGCGGCTCGCCACCCACATCCGGTCGCCCAGCACCTCGCGCCACACCGCGAGCACGTCGGCCGCCGCACCGGGCACCGCGTACACGTGCCGGGCCCTGCCCTCGCCGCCCAGCACTGCGACCCCGGCGCGCAGTTCCCAGTCCTCGTCGAAGTCGATCCGGGACTCCTCGTCGAACGGGATGTCGATCATGCCGTGGTCGGCGGTGACGTACAGGGCGCTGCGCGGCGGCAGTTGCTCGGCGAGCCGCTGCGCCAGCCGGTCGACCATCGCCAACTGCCCGCGCCAGGCGTCGGAGTCGACGCCGTGCCGGTGGCCCATCGCGTCGAGCTCGCTGTAGTACGTGTAGACCAGCGTGCGGTCGGCGGCGGCGAGCCGGTCCGCGGCCAGGTCCATCCGCTCCTCGCCGGCCAGCCGGCCGTGGAAGGTGCCACCGGACAGCGCGACCTTCGTCAGCGGGGTCTGCGCGAAAGTCGGCGAGGAGACCTGGCAGGTGGCGATGCCGGCGGCGTCGGCGAGCCGGAAGACGGTGGGGTGCGGCTGCCAGACGTTCGGCGAGGTCCACGGCTGCCAGCGCAGCTGGTTCATCAGCTCGCCGGTGGCCGGGTTGAGCGTGGTGTACCCGGCCAGGCCGTGCGCGCCCGGTGGCAGACCGGTGCCGACGGAGGCGAGCGAGGTCGCGGTGGTGGACGGGAATCCGGCGGTGAGCGGGCGCCCGCTGCCGCCGGCCGAGGTGCCGAGCAGCGACGTCAGGTACGGCGCCTCGTCGGGGTGGCGCAGGATCAGCTCCCAGCCGAGCCCGTCCACCAGGAACACGCAGACCCGGTCGGCCGGTTCGAGGGTGAGCCCGGTGGCGGGCATGCCCGGGATGCCGAACCCGGCGAGCGCGGCCGGGATCACGTCGCACAGCGCGCCCGTGCCGTAGGCGGGGACCGGGGCGGTGCGCAGATCGAGCGGCTCGGGGTCGTACGCGTCGGGGTACGGCGGGGCGGGCCGGCGT
>NZ_JACEGK010000088.1:0-18454 GCF_056859195.1 Streptomyces sp. NH27 | reverse complement strand
GGTCGGGGTAGACCACGGCGGCGAGCGCGGAAGTCACCCGCGCTTCCAGGGCGCTGGCGGCCGGGGCCTGGTCCCAGGAGTCCATGGACGGGTTGAGCGCGGAGCCGGCCAGGTCGGCGGCCACGGCGACGGCCAGCGGCGGGCAGTGCTGGTGCGCGGCGCACAGCCCGTCGGCGGGGTCGGCGGCGCCGGCCGCCATCAGGTGCACCAGGGTGGCGAGGGCTTCGTGCTCGCCGGTGCCGCCGAGCGGCAGTACGTCCGGTACGGCCTGCTCGACGAGTCGGGCGACCGCCTCGGGGCCGCCGCGCGGCATCGGGCCGCCACGGTCGCGCGCGCCCTCCCCCAGCGCGCCGCACACGGTGTCCACCAGCGGCCGCAGCGCCTCTCCGGCTCCGCGTCCACCGGCAAGTCCGGGCATCGGCATGGTCGTTCCTCACTCAGCGGCGGCGCGGCACAGCGCGCGTCGGCGCCCGCCGGCGCGCACGACAAGGGCGCCCTGCTCAACGACGATTGGCCCGAATGGGTACGTTCCGGCGGTTGTTCGGCCGGCTCGGACCGCGCTTGGACATCACAGCGCACCAGCCCGCGGCGACCGGCCGGACCGCCGGGCCGCGGCCATCCGCTCGCCCCGCGGTCATCCGCCGAAGACCTGCCGGACCCGCAACGCCCGTGCGAGGTCGTCCAGTTGGTCGTCGAACGAGCGGCGCAGCGCCGGGATGACGGCGGGGTCGTCGAGCGCGGCCCGGCCCAGCGCCAGCGCCTCCGCGGTGATCTCGGTGAACGGGAAGCCGCGGCGGCCGACCACATCGGCGACGGCCGGCCCGCGCCGGGCCGCGATCGCGATCGCGTCCGGGTAGTAGCGGGCGGGGTAGCCGTCCAGCAGGGCCCGTTGCTCGGGCTGCCAGAAGCCGTCCGCGGCCGCGCCGCGCAGCGGGTTGGACCGCGAGTCGTCGTGGAACATCGCCTGCCAGGCGGCGGACTTGGCGTCCGCGTCGGGCAGCGCGGCGCGGCAGCGCGCGGCGCCCTCGTGGCCGGCGGCGCCGGGGTCGCGGGCGACTTCCGCGTCGATGTCGGCGGCGCCGGCCGCGCCCAGCACGGCCAGCCGCGCCAGCAGCAGCCAGCGCAACTCCTGGTCCAGCGTGCCGTCGCCGGGGATCGCGTCCTTGTCGTACCAGTCGCGCAGTTCGACCGCGTCGGCGGCGCTCAGCGCGGAGTCGATCAGGGCGCGGGTGGCGGTGAGCCGGTTGCCGGGGTGACCCTCGGCGAGCAGCGCGCGGGCGGTCCCGGCGAGGCCGGCGAGCGCGTCGGGCCGCAACTCCGGGTCGAGGTAGCGGTCGGCGACGGTCCCGCGGGCGAAGGTGAGCACGCCGTGCACGATCGCCGGGTCGGACTCGCCCGGCAGATGGCGGCGCACCAGCGCCAGGTACTCCGCCGGCGCCAGCCGGGCGTCGCGCACCAGGTCGCGGGCCGCGTTCCACGCCACGGAGCGGGCCGGCGGGTCCGGGATGCTGCCGAGGGCGTCGCGGACCGCCTCCCATGAGCGGTCGTCGAAGCGGACCTTGACGTAGCTGAGGTCGCCGTCGTTGAGCAGCACCAGGTCGGGCCGGGGGCCGTCGAAGGTGCGGCGCTCGACCGCGGAGGTGGCCGTGATGTCGACGGTGGCGCGTTCGCGCAGCACCAGCCGCGCCGCGTCGCTCGCGGCCCGGTCGTACAACCCGACGTCGATACGGTGCGGGCGCTCGCCGCTGTGGCCGATCTCCAGCCGCCAGCCGCCGGGCGCGGGTGAGGCGGCCGGGGTGAGGGTGTCGATGCCGGTGGTGCGCAGCCACGCCTCGGCCCAGGCCGGCACGTCGCGGTCGGTGGCGGAGGAGAGCGAGTCGATCAGGTCGGCGAGGCGGGCGTTGCCGAAGCGGTGCCGGGTGAAGTGCTCGTCGATGCCGGCCAGGAAGTCCTCGCGGCCCATCCACGTGACGAGTTGGCGCAGCGCGGAGCCGCCCTTGGCGTAGGAGATGCCGTCGATGTTGGTCAGCGCGGAGGCGGTGTCGGGGACGTCCTCGGGGAGCGGCGCGACCGGGTGGGTGGAGGGGCGCTGGTCGCTGTCGGAGCCGCGGTACTTGCGGTTGGCGCCGTAGTCGGTCCACGCGCCGGCGAAGTCGGGGTCCTCGGAGACGACCTGGTAGCCCATGTACTCGGCGAACGACTCGTTCAGCCAGATGTCGTCCCACCAGCGCAGGGTGACCAGGTCGCCGAACCACATGTGGGCCATCTCGTGGGCGACGACCACCGCGCGGTGCAGCAGTTCGGTGGGGGTGGCGGCGGAGCGGAAGACGTACTCGTCGCGGAGGACGACCAGGCCGGGGTTCTCCATCGCGCCGAAGTTGAACTCGGGTACGAACGCCTGGTCGTAGGAGTCGAACGGGTAGGGCTCGGTGAACATCTCGCGGTAGCGGTCGAAGCAGCGGAAGGTGAAGGCGAGCAGTTCGGGCGCGGCCCGGTCCAGGTGCTCGGCGAGCGAACGGCGGCAGTGCAGGGCGAAGGGCAGCCCGGCGTGCTCGGCGCGCACCGCGTGGTACGGCCCGGCGGCGACCGCGACGGCGTAGCTGGGCAGCGGCGGGGTGGTGGCCATCTGCCAGCGGCCGGGCGCGGTACGGGTGGCGGTGCCGTTGCCGAGTACCGCCCAGTGCTCCGGCGCGGTGACCGCCACGTCGAAGTGGGCCTTCAGGTCGGGCTGGTCGAAGGCGGCGAAGACCCGGCGCACATCGGCGAGGAAGAGCTGGGTGTAGAGGTAGGTCTCGCCGTCGGCGGGGTCGGTGAAGCGGTGCATGCCCTCGCCGGTGTGCGAGTAGCCCATGTCGGCCTCGACCCGCAGTTCGTGCGGGCCCGCGGTGAGTCCGGGCAGCGGCAGCCGGTTGCCGTCGACCAGCGCGTGGTCGAGCGGGGCGCCGTCGAGCAGGACCCGGTGCAGCTCGGCGGGCTCGATCTCGGCGAAGCTGTCGCAGTCGCGGAGCGCCGCGAAACGGATGACGGTGGTCGATCCGAAGCGTTCCTCGCCCTTGGTGAGGTCGAGGTCGACCGCGTAGTGCTCTACGGCCAGGTCACGGGCGCGGGTCTCGGCTTCGGCACGGTTGAGGGCAGGCATGCCCCTCATGCTGCCGCACGAAAGCCGCTGGTGGAACGCATTTGCCGATCATGGATGCGGTGTTGGTGCACACATTCGGTTCCCCGCCGCCTGCCCGCGGGCACCTGTTCCGGCCACGGCGCTAGGCTCGCAGGGGCGGGGAGGTGGTCATGGGCGAGGGAGCCGACAGCGGCGCGGATGCCGCCGGGGGGCCGATCGTGCACGGTTTTCCGCACCTGGAGACCGTACGGAGCGCGCTGACCGCGATCCATCGGCGGCTGTCGGCGGACGGGGTGGCCCGGTTCACGACGAGTGTGCGGCCGGAGCTGGTGGACTTCCCCGACGACGAGGACCCGTATCTGGGCGCGCTGCGGGTGGCCCGGGTGATGGTGCAGCACCTGCGGCTGCCGGAGGCCCGGATGGTGGTGGGCTTCCGCGACATGACGCACGCCGGGAACGTCGAACTGGCCGCGGGCCCGGAGTACTTCGTGGAGCTGCACTCCCGTTTCAAGACCGACCGGCGGGACGTGGGGGCCGCGCTCGCCCATGAGGTGATGCACGTCTACCTGCACCGGCTCGGCCTGTCCTTCCCCGGCACCCGCGACAACGAGATCCTCACGGACACCGCGACCGCCTACCTCGGCGCGGGCTGGCTGCTGCTGGACGCCTACCGCGAGGAGCCGTCGATGCGTGGGGACCGGATGACGATGTCCGCGTACAAGCTCGGCTACCTCACGCCCGAGGAGTTCGGGTATGTGCTGGCCAAGCGGGCGATCGCCCTCGGCGACGACATCGAGCCGTGGTTTCGCAGCCCGCAGGCCCGCGACGCCTACCGGGTCGGCCTCACCCGCGCCCACCAGGACCTGCGCAGGCCGCCGTTGACCGCCGCGTCGTGGGCCGCCCGCCGCCTCTACGCCAAGAACCGCCGGGCCGGCATCGCCCCCGCCTCGGCCGACTACACCTTCGAGGGCACCCCGGACCGGCTGCGCGTCTCCTTCCCCTGCCCTTCCTGTTTCCAGCGCATCCGCCTGCCCTGCAAAGGGCGCCTGCGCGCCCGGTGCGCCCTGTGCAAGACGGAGTTGGAGTGCGAGACGTAGTGGGGACGCCGTACGGGGGCGCCCCGAAGGGGCACCGCCGCCCGCGTGGCGAGCCGCAGACGAACGCAGCGCTCGCCTCCTTGGTCGGGGAGTGGCGAGCGCTGCGGGTGTTGCTGCGTACCGCACACCGTTGTGCGGGACATCTCGGGTGCCGGGCGGGGCCCGGCGGGGGGCCGCTCAGACGGTGAGCGGCCGGTCGGTCGGACGGATCGGCGAGGGAAGAGCCGACGGCAACCCCGTGAGGTACGCGTCGACGGACTTCGCCGCGGAGCGCCCCTCGGCGATGGCCCAGACGATCAGCGACTGGCCGCGGCCCGCGTCACCGGCGACGAAGACCCCGTCGACGTTGGTCGCGTAGGAGTCGTCCCGCGCGACGTTGCCGCGCGCGTCCAGCTCCAGGCCGAGCTGCTCGATCAGCCCGTTCTTCTGGTCGGTGCCGGTGAACCCCATCGCGAGGGTGACCAGGTCGGCCGGGATGGTCCGCTCGGTGCCCTCCTGGGGCACGAACTTCCCGTCCTGGAAGGCCACCTCGACCAGGTGCAGCTCCCGCACGTGCCCGTCGGCGTCGCCGGTGAACTTCACGGTGTTGACCGCGTAGACCCGCTCGCCGCCCTCCTCGTGCGCGGAGGTCACCTTGTAGACCATCGGCATCGTCGGCCACGGCTGGTTCGCGGGGCGCTCGTCGGACGGGCGCGGCATGATCTCCAGCTGGGTGACGGACAGCGCGCCCTGCCGGTGCGCGGTGCCGACGCAGTCCGCGCCGGTGTCGCCGCCGCCGATGACCACCACGTGCTTGCCCTCGGCGGTGATCGGCGGGGCGACGAAGTCGCCCTCCTGCACCTTGTTGGACAGCGGCAGGTATTCCATCGCCTGGTACACGCCGGTCAGTTCGCGGCCCTCGACCGGCAGGTCGCGCCACTGGGTGGCGCCGGCCGCGATGACCACGGAGTCGTACCGCCGGGCGAGCTTCGCGGCGTCCAGGTCGGTGCCGATCTGCACACCGGTACGGAACTTGGTGCCTTCCGCCCGCATCTGCTCGATCCGGCGGTTGATGTGCCGCTTCTCCATCTTGAACTCGGGGATGCCGTACCGCAGCAGGCCGCCGATCCGGTCGGCCCGCTCGTAGACCGCGACGGTGTGGCCGGCCCGGGTGAGCTGCTGGGCGGCGGCCAGGCCGGCCGGTCCCGAGCCGATGACGGCGACGGTCTTGCCGGACAGCCGCTCCGGCGGCTGCGGCGTGACGTCCCCGTTGTCCCACGCCTTGTCGATGATGGTGACTTCGACGTTCTTGATCGTCACCGGCGGCTGGTTGATGCCGAGTACGCACGCGGACTCGCACGGCGCCGGGCACAACCGCCCGGTGAACTCCGGGAAGTTGTTGGTGGCGTGCAGCCGCTCGGACGCGGCGGTCCAGTCCTCGCGGTAGGCGTAGTCGTTCCACTCCGGGATGAGGTTGCCGAGCGGACAGCCCTGGTGGCAGAACGGGATACCGCAGTCCATGCAGCGGCCGGCCTGCTTGCTGACGATCGGCAGCAGCCCGCCGGGGGCGTAGACCTCTTTCCAGTCCTGCCTGCGCTCCTCGACCGGGCGGGTCGGGTTGTTCTCACGCGGGGTGGTGAGGAAGCCCTTGGGGTCAGCCATTTGCCGCCTCCATCATCTTCGCGGTGGTCTCGGACTCCGAGAGTCCGGCCTGCTCGGCGGCGTTCTTGGCGGCGAGCACTGCCTTGTAGTCCCTCGGCATGACCTTGCCGAAGCGGGTGAGGGCGCCGCCCCAGTCGGCGAGCAGCCGCTCGGCGACGGTGGAGCCGGTCTCCTCGAAGTGGCGGCGCACCACGTCGTGCAGCCACGTGATGTCGTCGGCGGTGAGCTGCTCGATCTCGACCATGCCGGGGTTGACGCAGTCCGCGTCGAGGTCCAGCAGGTAGGCGATGCCGCCGGACATGCCGGCCGCGAAGTTCCGGCCGGTGGTGCCGAGCACCACCGCCCGGCCGCCGGTCATGTACTCGCAGCCGTGGTCGCCGACACCCTCGGCGACCACGGTCGCGCCGGAGTTGCGCACGCAGAACCGCTCGCCGGTGCGGCCGCGCAGGAACAGCTCGCCGCTGGTGGCACCGTAGGCGATGGTGTTGCCCGCGATGGTGGACTCCTCGGCGAGGTGGTCCGCGCCGCGGTCCGGGCGGACGATCACACGGCCGCCGGACAGGCCCTTGCCGACGTAGTCGTTGGCGTCGCCCTCCAGCCGCAGGGTGATGCCCTTGGGCAGGAATGCGCCGAAGGACTGGCCCGCGGAACCGGTGAAGGTGATGTCGACGGTGTCCTCGGGCAGGCCCGCGCCGCCGTACTTCTTCGTCACCTCGTGGCCGAGCATGGTGCCCACCGTGCGGTTGACGTTGCGGATCGACACCTGCGCGCGGACCGGGGCGCCGAACTCCAGCGCATCGGCGGCGAGCCGGATCAGCTCGTTGTCGAGCGCACGGTCCAGGCCATGGTCCTGGCTGGTGATGCGGTGCAGCACGGCGCCCTCGGGCAGCTCCGGCACGTACAGCAGCGGGGCCAGGTCCAGGCCCTGCGCCTTCCAGTGGTCCACGGCGCGGCCGGCGTCGATCAGCTCGGCGTGGCCGACGGCCTGCTCGATGCTGCGGAAGCCCAGTTCGGCGAGGAGTTCACGGACCTCCTCGGCGATGAACTCGAAGAAGTTCACCACGAACTCGGGCTTGCCGGTGAACCGGTCGCGCAGCACCGGGTTCTGGGTGGCGACGCCGACCGGGCAGGTGTCCAGGTGGCACACCCGCATCATGACGCAGCCGGAGACGACCAGCGGCGCGGTGGCGAAGCCGAACTCCTCGGCGCCGAGCAGCGCCGCGATCACCACGTCCCGGCCGGTCTTGAGCTGGCCGTCGGTCTGCACCACGATCCGGTCCCGCAACCCGTTGAGCAGCAGCGTCTGCTGGGTCTCGGCCAGGCCGAGCTCCCAGGGACCGCCGGCGTGCTTCAGCGAGGTGAGCGGGGAGGCGCCGGTGCCGCCGTCGTGGCCGGAGATCAGCACCACGTCGGCGTGCGCCTTGGACACGCCTGCCGCGACGGTGCCGACACCGACCTCGGAGACCAGCTTGACGTGCACCCGCGCCCTGGGGTTGGCGTTCTTCAGGTCGTGGATGAGCTGGGCGAGGTCCTCGATGGAGTAGATGTCGTGGTGCGGCGGCGGCGAGATCAGGCCGACGCCCGCGGTGGAGTGCCGGGTGCCGGCGATCCACGGGTAGACCTTGTGGCCGGGCAGCTGACCGCCCTCGCCGGGCTTGGCGCCCTGAGCCATCTTGATCTGGATGTCGTCGGCGTTGACCAGGTACTCGGAGGTGACGCCGAACCGGCCGGAGGCGACCTGCTTGATCGCGCTGCGCCGGGCCGGGTCGTACAGCCGCTCCGGGTCCTCGCCGCCCTCACCGGTGTTGGACTTGCCGCCGAGCTGGTTCATCGCGATGGCGAGCGTCTCGTGCGCCTCGCTGGAGATCGAGCCGTACGACATGGCGCCGGTGGAGAACCGCTTGACGATCTCGCTGACCGGCTCGACCTCGTCGATCGGGATGGCCGGGTGGTCGTGCTTCAGGCCGAACAGGCCGCGCAGCGTCATCAGCCGCTCGGACTGCTCGTTCACCCGCGAGGTGTACTGCTTGAAGATGTCGTAGCGCCGGGTGCGGGTGGCGTGCTGGAGCCGGAAGACGGTGTCCGGGTCGAACAGGTGCGGCTCGCCCTCGCGACGCCACTGGTACTCGCCGCCGATCTCCAGCCGGCGGTGCGCGGCGGGGATGCCGGAGACCGGGTACGCCTTGACGTGCCGGGCGGCGACCTCCTGCGCGATGACGTCGATGCCCGCCCCACCGATCTTGGTGTCGGTGAGGTGGAAGTAGGTGTCGACGAACTCCGCGTCCAGGCCGACCGCCTCGAAGACCTGCGCGCCGCGGTAGGAGGCGACGGTGGAGATGCCCATCTTGGACATCACCTTCAGCACACCCTTGCCGAGCGCCTTGATCAGGTTGCGCATCGCGGTCTCGGCGTCGACGCCGGGCAGGAAGGTGCCGGCCCGCACCAGGTCCTCGACGGACTCCATGGCCAGGTACGGGTTGACGGCCGCGGCGCCGTAGCCGATCAGCAGCGCGACGTGGTGCACCTCGCGGACGTCGCCGGCCTCGACGATCAGGCCGACCTGGGTGCGCTGCTTGGTGCGGATCAGGTGGTGGTGCACCGCGGAGGTGAGCAGCAGCGACGGGATCGGGGCGTGCTCGGCGTCGGAGTGCCGGTCGGAGAGCACGATCAGGCGGGCGCCGTCCTCTATGGCGGCGTCGGCCTCGGCGCAGATCTCGGCCAGCCGCGCGGCGAGCGCGTCGCCGCCGCCGGCCACCCGGTACAGCCCGGAGAGGGTGGCGCCCTTCAGGCCGGGCAGGTCGCCGTCGGCGTTGACGTGGATGAGCTTGGCCAGCTCGTCGTTGTCGATCACCGGGAACGGCAGGGTGATGTTGCGACAGGACGCCGGGCTGGGCTCCAGCAGGTTCCCGGACGGGCCGATGGTGGAGATCAGCGAGGTGACGAGCTCCTCGCGGATGGCGTCCAGCGGCGGGTTGGTGACCTGCGCGAAGAGCTGGGTGAAGTAGTCGAAGAGCAGCCGCGGCCGGTCGGACAGCGCCGCGATCGGCGAGTCGGTGCCCATCGAGCCGAGCGGCTCGCCGCCGGTGCGCGCCATCGGCGCGAGGATGACCCGCAGTTCCTCCTCGGTGTAGCCGAAGGTCTGCTGGCGGCGGGTGACCGAGGCGTGGGTGTGCACGATGTGCTCGCGCTCGGGCAGGTCGGCGAGGTCGATCAGCCCGGCGTCCAGCCAGTCCGCGTACGGGTTCTGGGTGGCCATCTCGGCCTTGATCTCGTCGTCCTCGACGATGCGGTGCGAGGCGGTGTCGACCAGGAACATCCGGCCGGGCTGCAGCCGGCCCTTGCGGACCACCCGCTCCGGGGCGATGTCGTGCAGCACGCCGGACTCGGAGGCGAGCACCACCAGGCCGTCGTCGGTGACCCAGTAGCGGCCCGGGCGCAGCCCGTTGCGGTCCAGGACCGCGCCGACGAGGGTGCCGTCGGTGAAGGTGACGCAGGCCGGGCCGTCCCAGGGCTCCATCAGCGTGGAGTGGTAGCGGTAGAAGGCGCGGCGGGCCGGGTCCATCGAGGTGTGGTTCTCCCACGCCTCGGGGATCATCATCAGCACGCTGTGCGGCAGCGAGCGGCCGCCGAGGTGCAGCAGTTCCAGCACCTCGTCGAAGGACGCGGTGTCGGAGGCGCCGGGGGTGCAGATCGGGAAGATCCGCTCCAGGTCGGCGGGCACTCCCGCGGCGACTGCGGCCTGGGTGGTGCCGCCGTCCGCCGGGCGCACCGGGCCGAACAGGTCGCTGGCCAGCTGCGACTCACGCGCCCGCATCCAGTTGCGGTTGCCCTTGACGGTGTTGATCTCGCCGTTGTGCGCGACGAACCGGTACGGGTGGGCGAGCGGCCAGCTCGGGAAGGTGTTGGTGGAGAAACGCGAGTGGACCAGCGCGATGGCGGTGGCGAACCGCTCGTCGGACAGGTCGGGGAAGAACGGCTCCAGCTGGCCGGTGGTGAGCATGCCCTTGTAGACGATGGTCCGGGCGGACAGCGACGGGAAGTACACGTCGGCCTCGCGCTCGGCGCGCTTGCGCAGCACGAACGCGGGCCGGTCCAGGTCGATGCCGGCGCGGTGCCCGGTCCGGTCGGCGACGAAGAGCTGCGCGAAGTACGGCATGGTGGAGCGGGCCGTGGTACCGAGCAGATCGGGGTCGGTCGGGGTCTCGCGCCAGCCCAGGACGGCCAGGCCCTCTTCGGCGGCGATCCGCTCGATGGCGTCGACGGCCTTGGTGCGGTCGTCGTGCTCGTGCGGCAGGAAGGCGAGGCCGACCGCGTACTGCCCCGCGGCGGGCAGCTCGAAGTCCACGGCCGCGCGGAGGAAGGCGTCCGGGACCTGCAACAGGATGCCCGCGCCGTCGCCGGAGTCCGGCTCGGCACCGGTGGCGCCACGATGTTCCAGGTTGCGCAGGACGGTCAGCGCCTGCTGGACGAGCTCATGGCTCGCCTCGCCGCTGAGGGTGGCGACAAAGCCGACACCGCAGGCGTCGTGCTCGTGGCGGGGATCGTACATCCCCTGCGGGGCGGGGCGCCCGTCCATGAACGCGGAACGCGAACGCATGGCTCTCCCGTCGTCGTCATTTGGCTGATATGCATCGCCCGTATTTTGGGCATGCGCAACAGGGACGACGTTGGCCCTCTGCGATTTCGTGCAGGTTACATGATGGACGAATGTTCGAGAAGCGGATACTCGATTCCAGCATGTGGACGTTCTGGGTGGTCCTCGGCAGGTGGAGCAGCTACTTCAGGCCAGCGTCGTACCGCGGGGGTTTACGGACGATCCCGGCGCTGCGTGCGGGGGTGCCCACGCACAGCTCGACGAACCCTTCGGGAAAGCTCTGCCGGTTGCGTTACCGACTGATGCCCCGTGCGGGCGATGCTGAAACGAGGGAGAAACAGAACCTTCTGCCGAGTTATCGGTACAACCCGCACTTTCGATGGTAACGCCGGCCGTCAAGGGGGCGGGTCAGCCCACCGCCGAGCCGATCAGAGAACCCAGCGCGAAGGTGACACCGCCCGCGGCGGCGCCCAGCACCAGCTGCCGCAGCCCGCTGAACCACCAGGAACGCGCGGTGACCCGGGCCACTGCGGCACCGCAGCCGAAGAGCCCGATCATCGCCAGCGCGACCGCCGGCCACAGCACCGTCCCGCCCAGCAGGTACGGCAGCACCGGCAGCAGCGCGCCCAGCGCGAAGCACACGAACGAGGCGGCCGCCGCGACCCGCGGCGACGGCAGGTCACCGGGATCGATGCCCAGTTCCTCGCGGGCGTGGATCTCCAGCGCCTGCTCGGGGTCGGCGGACAGCTGCCGGGCCACCTCGTGGGCCAGCTCGGGCTCCACCCCGCGCGACACGTACAGCGCGGCCAGCTCGCGCAGCTCCGCCTCCGGGTTGCGGTCCAGCTCGATCCGCTCCACCGCCAGCTCCGCCTCGACCAGCTCGCGCTGCGAGGCGACCGAGGTGTACTCGCCGGCCGCCATCGAGAACGCCCCGGCGGCGAGCCCGGCCAGCCCGGTCACCGCCACGGTCCGCGCGCTCACGTCACCGCCCGCGACCCCCGTCATCAGCGCGAAGTTCGAGACCAGCCCGTCCATCGCGCCGAACACCGCCGGCCGCAGCCACCCGCCGCTGACGTCGCGGTGGGAGTGCTCGGGCACGTGATACGGCGCGACCGCACCGGTCGGTTCCACGGTGGCCGTCGTCATGTCCCTGCCCCTCCCCCGGGCGCCCCAGCGACCCGCGTACGTCAGCCCAACGCTTCGACCGTACGTGGCATTGCGGGCCGCCGCCAGCAAGGGAAGGCTGCCCTGACCTGCGGGTTCATCCCTCGAAGCGAGGGTCGGGGCCGGTCGCGAAGGGGGGCGGGACGGGATCAGGAGGAGGTCAGGAGGGCTGCTCGGACTTCGCCCCGGCGGGCGCGGCACCGGCATCGACATCCGCATCGGCCACGTCGGACGCGTCGTCCGCGTCGGACCCTGACGACGCCTCGGCGGCGTCGGCCACGTCGGCCACGTCGGAGACCTCGGGCACCGAGGACTTTGCGGCGTCACCCGCCTCGCCCGGTTCACCCGGCTCGGAGCCTTCCGCCCCGTCCGCGCCGCCCACCGCCTCGGCACCGGGCTCGACCACTTCCTCCTGGCCGGGCCGCAGCCGGGCCGACAGCACCATGTAGAGCACGGCGCCGACGAAGCAGAAGATCGCCGTCCAGTCGTTGAGACGCAGTCCCAGGATGTGGTGGGCGTAGTCGGACCGCATGTGCTCGATCCAGCCGCGGCCGACGCAGTACGACGCCACGTAGAGCGCGAAGGCGCGGCCGTGGCCGAGCCGGAAGCGGCGGTCGGCCCAGATCACCAGGAACCCGACGCCGACGCACCACAGGCACTCGTACAGGAACGTCGGCTGGTAGATGCCCGGCACCCGGTCGCCCGCGGTGCTGGTGATCTTCAGGCCCCACGGCAGGCTGGTGTGGTTGCCGTACAACTCCTGGTTGAACCAGTTGCCCCAGCGGCCGATGGCCTGGGCGAAGACGATGCCCGGGGCGATCGCGTCGGCGTACGAGGGCAGTGTGATGCCGCGCCGGCGGCAGCCGATCCACGCGCCCAGCGCACCGAGGGCCACCGCGCCCCAGATGCCCAGGCCGCCGTCCCACACCTTGAAGGCATTGACCCAGTCGTTGCCGTTGGTGAAGTACAGCTCGTAGTCGGTGATCACGTGGTACAGGCGCCCGCCGACCAGGCCGAACGGCACCGCCCACACCGCGATGTCCGCGACGGTCTCCCGCTTGCCGCCGCGGGCGATCCATCGCTTGTTCCCGAGCCAGACGGCTACGAAGACGCCGATGATGATGCAGAACGCGTAGCCACGCAGCGGGATCGGTCCGAGATGGATGACACCGCGCGACGGGCTGGGAATGTATGCGAGTTCCATGGCAGTCCCGACGCTACCGTGCCGGGCGGGTGATACGGCAACCCACCCGGCTACGTCTGGATAACGTCCTACCTCCGCGGCGGGCTCGGATCGGTGCCGCGCGGGGGCTCGGAACGCGGCCTGGGCCCGGCCCGTACCCGGCCGATAAGGGGCCGGTACGGGGCCGGTGGACGGTCAGGACGGGCTGGGCGTGGCGGTGACCTTGCCGGGCTTCTTGCCCTTGTTCGCGGCCTGGACCATCTGCTTGAGCGAGGCGGGGGTCAGCCCCGAGGTGCCGTAGATGTTCTTGCCGTTGAGCAGCACCGTGGGGGTGGAGTTGAAGCCGGCGGTGTTGAACGCCTCGTTGGACTTCTTCACCCACGCGTCATGGGTGCCGTTGTTCACACAGGCGGTGAAGGTCGCGTTCTTCAGGCCCGGGACCTTCCCCGCCAGGGTGAGCAGGTTCGTCTTGTCGCCGAACTTGTCGTCCTGCTCGTCCGGCTGATTGTCGTAGAGCACGTCGTGGTAGGCGCGGAACTTGCCCTGGTCCTGGGCGCAGGCGGCGGCGTTCGCCGCGTTCAGCGAGCCGTCACCGCCGAGGTTGCCGTCGATCAGGGTGACCAGGTGGTACTCGGTGCGCAGCGCGCCGCTGTCCTCCAGGCCGTGGATCGTCGACGTGTAGCTCTTCTCGAAGGCGTCGCAGGCCGGGCAGCGGAAGTCCTCGTACACCGCCAGCGTGGACGGCGCGTCGGCTGCGCCGACCGGGATCACCAGGTTGTCCTTCCCGGTGGCGCCCTGCGGTGCGGTCACCGTGCCCGCCGAGTCGCTCGCGCTGCTCTTCTTGTTGCTGTTGTGGTCGGCCACCGCGATGGAGATCCCGGCGGCGGCGCCCAGCACGACCACGACGCCTCCCGCCACCATCAGGGTCCGCTTCCGCTTGGCCCGGGCCTTGTCCCTCTCGCGCTGCGCCTGCAGCGCCTGGCGCGCGCTGGTTTTTCCGTTCTGGTTCTTCTCGCTCACGCCGTTCCAACGTCAGGACGCTGCGCTCGGCTTGTGCCTTGGAGTAATTTCGCCCGGGCGGGTGACGTTTTGTGCACGTAAGGGTGACGGGACCCCCCGGGCTGCCCGGTTCCGCCGGCTCCGGGACCGCCTGCCGGTGGAGGGTTGCGCGCGCAAGTTCCCCGCACCTACTCCGACTCGGCGAAGGGGCGCGGGGAACCGCGCGACCGGCCACCCACCCACCGTGAGGTCCCGTCACGGCGGGCAGGGGCACCCTGGAGGGTCAGGCGCGAACGCCCACCGCGAGGTCGGCCGCCAGGGACCGTACGGCCGCAAGGCCCTCGGAGAGCTCCTCGTGGTCGAGGAGGCGCTGGACGAACGCGGAGCCGACGATGACGCCGTCGGCGAAGGCCGCGACTTCCGCGGCCTGCTGGGCGTTGGAGACGCCGAGCCCGACGCACACCGGCAGTTCGGTGGTCGCGCGGGTGCGGGCGACGAGGCCGGCCGCCTGCTCGCCGACGCTCGCGCGGGTGCCGGTGACGCCCATGAGGGAGGCGGCGTAGACGAAGCCGCTGCCGGCCGAGGTGATCTTGGCGAGGCGCTCGTCCCGGCTGGAGGGCGCGACGACGAAGACGGTGGCCAGGCCGTGCGCCTGTGCGGCCTTCCGCCACACCTCGGACTCCTCCACCGGCAGGTCGGGCAGGATGCAGCCGGCCCCGCCCGCGTCGGCGAGGTCCGCGGCGAACCGCTCGGCGCCGTACCGGTCGACCGGGTTCCAGTACGTCATGACCAGCACCGGCTTGCCGCTGGCGGCGTGCCCCTCGCGGACGGTGCGCAGCACGTCGGCGATGCGGACGTGGTTCTTGTTGAGCGCGATGTCGTCGGCGGTCTGGATGACCGGCCCGTCGAGCACCGGGTCGCTGTGCGGCAGGCCGACCTCGACGATGTCGGCGCCGCCCTCGAACGCCGCCTTGACCGCCTCGATGCCGCCGTCGACCGTCGGGAACCCGGCCGGGAGGTACGCGATGAGCGCGGCGCGGTGCTCGGCCCGGGCGTCGGCGATGGTCTTTTCCAGAAGCGTGATGGTGCCGCTCACTTCGCGTCCCCCTCGTCGTAGAGCCCGAAGTAGCGGGCGGCGGTGTCCATGTCCTTGTCGCCGCGGCCGGACAGGTTCACCAGGATCAGGCCCTCCGGGCCCAGCTCACGGCCGATCTCCAGGGCGCCGGCCAGCGCGTGCGCGCTCTCGATGGCGGGGATGATGCCCTCGGTGCCGGACAGCAGCCGCAGCGCCTGCATCGCCGCGTCGTCGGTGACGGCGCGGTACTCGGCGCGGCCGGTGTCCTTGAGGTAGGAGTGCTCCGGGCCGACGCCCGGGTAGTCCAGGCCGGCCGAGATCGAGTACGGCTCGGTGATCTGGCCCTCGTCGTCCTGGAGGACGTACGACCGGGAGCCGTGCAGGATGCCGGGCTCGCCGACGGTCAGCGTGGCCGCGTGCTCACCGGTGGCCACGCCGTGCCCGGCCGGCTCGCAGCCGACCAGCCGCACGGAGGCGTCCGGCAGGAACGCGTGGAACAGGCCCATCGCGTTGGAGCCGCCGCCGACGCAGGCCACCGCGACATCCGGCAGCCGCCCGGTGCGCTCCAGCAGCTGGCGCCTGGCCTCCACGCCGATCACCCGGTGGAAGTCGCGGACCAGCGCGGGGAACGGGTGCGGGCCGGCCACGGTGCCGAACAGGTAGTGGGTGCGGTCGACGTTCGCGACCCAGTCCCGGAACGCCTCGTTGATCGCGTCCTTCAGCGTGCGGCTGCCGGACTTCACCGCGATCACCTCGGCGCCGAGCATCCGCATCCGCGCCACGTTCAGCGCCTGCCGCTGCGTGTCGATCTCGCCCATGTAGATCGTGCAGTCGAGGCCGAACAGGGCGCACGCGGTGGCGGTCGCCACGCCGTGCTGGCCCGCGCCCGTCTCCGCGATCACCCGGGTCTTGCCCATCCGCTTGGTGAGCAGGGTCTGGCCGAGCACGTTGTTGATCTTGTGCGAGCCGGTGTGGTTCAGGTCCTCCCGTTTCAGGAAGACCCGCGCGCCGCCGGCGTGCTCGGCGAACCGCGGCACCTCCGTCAGCGCGCTCGGGCGGCCCGCGTAGTTGACCATCAGGTCGTTCAGCTCGGCGGCGAAGGCCGGGTCGGTCTTCGCCTTCTCGTACTCCGCGGCGACCTCGTCCACGGCGGCGACCAGCGCCTCCGGGATGAACTTGCCGCCGAACGGGCCGAAGTAGCCCTCCGGGGTGGGCACGGAGCCCTCCGGGTCGGGCAGGAAGAAGGTGTGTTCGTCTGGCGTATCGGACATACGTGTCCCCTGGGGGGTGTGGTGGTCGGGCTGACAGCTGCTGCGCGGCTCAGCCGCGGCGCCATCGCCTGCCGTTCACCTGACCCGGCTCGCACCCGATCACGTACCTCACCCGCCGCCCCAGCACCCGCCGCGCGGGCGCGCGGCAGCCCCGGGGTTTGCACCCGGGTGCGAGACGTTGGGCAATGGCCATGCCCCGCAGTCTAACGGGCCGGGCGGACCCCCCGGCCACCCGTTCCGTCGGTTCGGGGACAGCCTGCCGGTGCGAGGTCCCGTCGATACGGGACGGGGCAGCCGGGCGGGTCAGTCGCGCCCGTGCCGCAGGGCCGGGTGGGCCCCGGCCGCCACGAGATCGGCGACGGCGGTACGGGGATCGCGCCCCGTGACGAGCGACTCGCCCACCAGGACCGCGTCGGCGCCGTCGTGGGCGTAGGCGATGAGGTCGTGCGGGCCGCGCACGCCGGACTCGGCGACCTTGACGATGTGGTCGGGGATCTCGGGCGCGACCCGGGCGAAGGTGTTGCGGTCCACCTCGAGCGTCTTGAGGTTGCGCGCGTTGACGCCGATGATCCGGGCGCCCGCGTCGACCGCCCGGTCCACTTCCTCCTCGTCGTGCACTTCGACGAGCGGCGTGAGCCCGATGGACTCGGCCCGCTCGACGAGGGAGACGAGGGCGGCCTGGTCGAGGGCGGAGACGATGAGCAGGGCGAGGTCGGCGCCGTATGCGCGGGCCTCCCACAGCTGGTAGGCGGTGACGATGAAGTCCTTGCGCAGCACGGCCGTGTCGACCTTCGCGCGGACCGCTTCGAGGTCGGCGAGCGACCCGCCGAAGCGCCGCTGCTCGGTGAGCACGCTGATCGCCGCGGCGCCGCCCGCCTCGTAGTCCGCCGCGAGGGCCGCCGGGTCCGCGATCGCGGCGAGCGCGCCCTTGGACGGGCTGGACCGCTTGACCTCGCAGATCACCTTGACGCCCTCGCCGCGCAGGGCCGCCACGCCGTCGCGGGCGTCCCGCGCCCTGGCCGCGCGCTCCTTGAGGTCGTCAAGGGAGACCCGGGCCTGTCGCTCGGCGAGGTCGGCTCGTACTCCGTCGATGATCTCGTCGAGCACACTCACGCGAGAACTCCCCTTCCGGCCGGGTCGAGCAGCGAAATGATCAAGCCAGTGGCGGTTGACCGCCGGCACCCCGATGGTATCGGGCGGGGGGCGTGGTACCCGAATCGCGCCGGGTCCGGTCCCACCACCTGGACGAATGCGGTCACGGCCGCTATCGCGGTCATGGCGCGAGAGCCGCGCCGAAGGGCAGGTTCCGGACAACCGTGAAGGCGATGACCAGCCCCCCGACCGCCCAGCGCCACGCCGGCCGCACGTTCGGCTCGAAGGGCTTGCCGCGGACCGCGCGCACCGCCCAGAGCACCCAGAAGACGGCGAAGGCGGCGTATCCGGCGACGGCGATCGCGTTGCAGCCGAGCGCGGTGCGGAAGTGGCCGTGCACGAGGGCGTACGCGCCGCGCAGGCCGCCGCAGCCGGGGCAGTACACGCCGGTGTAGTAGAGCAGCGGGCAGACCGGGTAGTGCCCGGGCGCGTTCGGGTCGACGGTGCCGACGTAGGCGAACGCGGCCGCGACGCCGCCGAGCACGCCGAGCGGTACGGCCGTGCGGCGCAGGGCGGCACGCGGGTCGCGGCCGGCGCCGCCGGGGGGCTGCGGGCCTGCGTCGGCCGCGCGGGCAGGGGCCTCGGGAGTGAGGTGGGTCACAGCGCCGATTCTGCCCCGGGACACACGAAGGCGCAGCGCACGGACCGACGTCCAGGCAGCTGCGCCCGCGGAGGTACTTCACGTTGCTTCCGGGCCCTACGACGGGCGAACCTCCGCCCGACCACCGGCGACCCCGGATCAGCCCGGCCGGTCCCGCCGGCTCAGCCGCTTGTCCGGCTGAGCCGTTCGGCCGGTCGGGCCCTTCGGCAGTTCAGACGCCGGCGTGGGCGCGGGACTCCTCGGTGGAGCCGCCGCTGCTCGCGATCGGCTTGTACGTCTGGCCGAGACCCCTCAGCTTCATGACACCACCGACGATGACGCCGACGGCGGCGATCGCCATGCCCACCCAGAAACCGGCCGAGTTCGCCGCGACCATGAAGCCGCCGGCCACGCAGAAACCGACGAACGCGATGATCACGCCGGTCCAGGCGGCGGGCGTGTGTCCGTGGTCGTGCTGTGAGGCCATGAGTGCTCCCTGCTGAGTCGGGGTCGGGGCGTCCTACGCCTCCCACTTCGTCCCCCATTGTTGCGCGTGCGGGGGGTGAGGGGTGCACCGGGG
>NZ_JACEGK010000087.1:0-18545 GCF_056859195.1 Streptomyces sp. NH27 | reverse complement strand
ATCACGCACCCCGGGTCGGCCGGATCGCCGAGCCGCCCCAACCGCACCCCGCCGGCCGCCCGGCCGTGCCGCCGCCACGCGTCGGCGAGTTGCCGCAGCCGCACCCACTCCTCCTCGGCCACCTCCCGCTGGCGGCGCACCACCACCGCGTATCCCGCCCCCGCCATCGCCCGCCGCAACTCCGCCGGCCCGGCCGGCAGCGCGCCGACCTCGACCACCGGCTCCACGCCGGAGTCCAAGCCGTGCAGCCCGGCCGCCGTGTAGACGCCCGCGGCGCTGTCGCCCGCGTGTGCGACGGCCGCGACCCAGGCGTGCTCGCGCGCGGTGTCCAGCCAGTGCGCGACCGCCGCAGGCCACGCGGTCGGCGGGCCGACCGGGTCACCGGCCGCGAGCGTGACACCGTTCACCACCCGGTGCACGATCGCGGCCTCCCGGCCCGGCGCCCAGCACACCGCGCGGTCCCGGCGCAGCGCGAAGTACCCGAAGGAGTCCCGGCCGCCGTCGGCCCGCAGCAGCGCCCGCAACCGCCGCTCGTCCGCGGGCAGCAGCCGGTCCCGGCCGCGCGGGGCGCGCAGGAACGCCAGCACCACGAGCAGCAGCAGCGCCACGCTGATCAGGTTGACCAGCAGGTCCGCCCACCACGGCACCCTGATCCCGGGGTGGTCGAAGATCGCCGTCAGCGTCAGCGTCCGCACCGCCGCGTACCGGGCGCTCGGGCCCCAACGGGCGGGCGCGTCCTGGTCGGTCGCGTGGACCAGCAGGGTGCCGGCGCCCACCGCGACCGTCGCCCCCACCACCAGGCTGAGCAGGCCGACGGCGATGTTGCGCCGCTCGCCGCGTACGTTGAAGGCGGTGCGCGACACCAGCAGCGCGCCCAGCAGCAGCAACGTCAGTGCGATGGCCAGCCAGTTGAGCGCGTACCGGTGCGCCCCCGGCATCGCCGCGACGGCGATCGCGATCGCGACGGTGTACGCGGCGGTCGCCGCCGTGGTGAGCAGCCATGCCGCCCGCTTGCGCCGGCGCAGGCTCACCGACAGCACGAACGCCAGCGCGGCGCCGGTGAATCCGGGGCTGACCAGGAACGCGGAGACGTGGTCGCCGCCCGTGGCGGCCCGTACCCGGTCGCGCAACGGGCCGACCAGCCCGCTGACGAGGTCCACCGCGGCCGCCAGCCGCAGGTACCACACGGCCACGACCGCGCCCGGCCCGCGCAGCGGCCCCAGCACCCGGGCCAGCAGCAACTCCAGCCGGGACGGCGGGACCTCGACGACGGTCGGCACCACCGACGGCTTCTTCGCCAGCGACACCGGGGTGGGCGCCCCGGCCACCGCGTCCATCACCGCGGTCTTCGCGGCCATCACCCGCCGCCGGGCGCCCTCCTCGCGCCGTTCGGCCCGCGCCATCCGGCGCGGCCGCGCGGTGTACCGCCAGCGCGCCCACGGGCTGTGCGGCCGGGCCAGCCGCAGCGCGCCCACCACCGCGAGGACCGGCACCATCACGCCCAGCAGCCCGGTCCACACCTTGCCCTTGAGCAGGCACAGCACCACGAACCCGAGCAGCAGCGCGGCCACCACGTACGACCCGGACGACCGCCCGCCGACGTAGCCGCCGAGCGGTGCCTCGCCGGCCAGCAGCAGCCCGATCACCGCGACCGCGAGGATCACCGCGTCGACCGACCGCCGGCCCTCCTCCTTCCAGTACACGTCCTCCAGGTGCAGCACGAGCGCGAACTCGTCCAGCACCAGCCCGCAGCCCATCCCGAAGACCACCGCGAGCACGTCGTGCGCCACCGGCCCGCCGCTGATCCCGAACGCGCCCACCCCGCCGATGATCATCATCACCTGGCCGAAGACCACGTGATGGATGTGCATGCCGCCCGGCTGCACGTTCCCCGGCCACCATGACACCTGCCGCCGGATCATCCGCACGCTGAACCGGATGAAGAGGAACGAGCAGACCAGCCCGGCCAGCAGCAGGAAGAGCTGCTCGCGCCCGGCGCCCGAGGTCTGCGTGCCGTGCGTGCCGCCGAGCCAGTGCCTCATGGCCCAAGGGTGCTGGCCGCGTGCCCCGGCGCCGACCGGGACGCGCGGAACATGCCGTGCGCTTGGCGCGTATGGGGGCATTTCGTGTGACGATCGCACGACCGAGCCCCGCGCGGCCGGCGTGCGGGGCTCGTCGTCGAAGGGGAGTTCAGCGCGTGCGATGGCTCACGGGCGTGCGGCGGCTCTGGCGCGTGCGGCGGTTCAAGTGGGTGCGGCAGCTCACGTGCGTGCGCGGGCGGCGGCTCACCGCTCGGTGAGCATCCCGGTGCGCAGCTTGGCGAGGGTGCGCGACAGCAGCCGGGAGACGTGCATCTGCGAGCAGCCCAGCCGGGCGCCGATCTCGGCCTGCGTCATCTCGTCGGCGAAGCGCATCCGCAGGATGCTGCGCTCGCGGTCGTCCAGCCGGCCGAGCAGCGGCGCGAGGGCGTGGAAGTCCTCGACCAGTTCCATCGCCGGGTCGCAGGCGCCGATCGACTCGGCGTACGGCCGGCTGCTGTCGGAGCCGCCCTCCTCGTCGCCGGCCGGCAGGTCGATCGAGCCGGCGGTGTAGCCGTTCGACGCCACCAGGCCCTCGATGACGTCCTCCTCGCCGATCTCCAGGTAGGCTGCGAGCTCGGCGACGGACGGCTTGGCGTCCAGCACCGCGGTGAGGTGGTCGCGGGCCTTGGCCAGCTCCACCCGCAACTCCTGGAGCCGGCGCGGCACGTGCACGGCCCAGCTGGTGTCGCGGAAGAACCGCTTCATCTCGCCCACGATGTACGGCACGGCGAAGGTGGTGAACTCCACCTCGCGGCTCAGGTCGAACCGGTCGATCGCCTTGATCAGCCCGATCGTGCCGACCTGGAGGATGTCCTCCATCTCCTCCGGGCCGCGGCTGCGGAACCGGCGGGCGCTGAAACGCACCAGCGACATGTTCATCTCGATGAGGGTGTTCCGCGCGTAGCTGTACTCGCGGGTGCCCTCCTCCAGGGTCTGCAGCCGCTCGAAGAAGAGCTTCGACAGCGCCCGCGCGTCCTTCGGGGCGACCTTGCCGGCCTCCTCGATCCAGGGCAGTTCACCGACGCTCCCTGCGTGCGCGCCCAACTCGGGGGCACCGGGAGAGGTAGCGGAACCCGTCGCGGCAGGCTGGACGGACGCTTCTGCGGACTGCGTGGCCACCGTCATGTCATCACCCCAGGTCGTCGGAACTGCTGTTCGCCCTCTTACCCCCGACCTTCCCGCACACTCCCACTTCTTCAGAACGGTTGTCATGCGGCATCTCTTCACCGGTCAACTGCCGCCGTGACGCGGGCGATCTGATCCACTATGTCCTGGTCTGCCATGTGTTCGTCATCGGCGAGGAGGAGGACCTTGCTGAGGATCACCGAGGTCTGCTCGTCGTCGTCGGCGAAGGGGAGGAAGAGGTCGCGGTGGGGTTCGCGGGCCGGCCCTTCGGGCGGCCGGCGGCGGTCAGCGTCCCAGCCGCCCGCGCACCATTCCCAGCAGCGCGTTCAGCTCCTCGATCCGCATCCGCTTCGCGATCGCGAGGAAGACGCCGATCTGGACCACGAGGCCGATCAGCAGTGCGCCGGCCGCGCCGAGCAGACCGCCGCCCAGGGCACTCTCGGTGGTCCGGGCGAGGAGGAAACTCAGCACCGAGGGGATGATGCTGGCGACGACCAACCGGCCGTAGGTGCGGCGGATGCGCGGGCCGTCGAGGGTGCCGATCCGGCGCCGCAGCCGGGGCAACGCCACCATCAGGCCGACGAAGTACGCGACGCCGTAGCCGAACGCCATCCCGATCACGGCCCGTTGCGGCGGCAGCACCAGGTAGGACACGCCGGCGACGGCCGCGTTGACCAGGGCGATCCACACCGTGTTGAAGAACGGCGTCCGGGTGTCCTCGTAGGCGTAGAAGCCGCGCAGCATGACGTACTGCGCCGAGTACGGGATCAGGCCGAGAGCGAACGCGGCGAGCATGTAGCCCACCGAGCGGCCGCCGTTGGCGCCGGTGCCGTAGATCAGCGCGCCGATCCACGGGCCGAGGGAGAGGAAGAGGAAGGCGGCCGGCACGATCGCCACCGCCGAGGTGCGCAGGCCGTGCGAGATGTCGGCGCGGACCGCGGCCGCGTCGCCGTCGGAGGCGGCGCGGGATATTCGGGGCAGCACCGCGCTCATCACCGAGACCGTGATGACCGCCTGCGGCAGCTGCCAGATGGTCTGGGCGCTGGTGTACGCGGCCAGGCCGGTGCCGCTGGCGAAGCCGTGCGCCGCCGCGGACTTCTCGGCGGCGGTGGCGAGTTGGGTGACGACGATCAGCCCGGCCTGGTTGGCCAGCACGAACAGGAAGGTCCAGCGGGCGAGTTTGGCGGCGTGCCCGAGGCCGTGGCCACGCCAGTCGAAGCGCGGGCGGTAGCGCAGCCCCGACTTGCGCAGGTAGGGGATCATCGACAGCGCCTGCACCACCAGGCCGAGCAGGGTGCCGATGCCCAACAGCCGTACGCCCTGCGGGGAGATGGTGCTCGGGCTCACCGCGGAGTGGCCGAAGCTGCCGAACACCCAGATGTACATCCCGAAGGTGAAGATCACCACGACGTTGTTGAGCACCGGGGTCCACATCATCGCCCCGAACCGCTCGCGCGCGTTGAGGATCTGGCCGGCCACCACATGCACGCCCATGAAGAAGATGGTCGGCAGGCAGTACCTCGCCATGTCCACCGTGACGTGCGCGCTGGTCGGGGTGGACATCAGCGACGGGGAGAGCATCCGCACCAGCAGCGGCGCGGCCACCACCATCACCAGCACCACACCGCCGAGCGCCGTGATCACCAGCGTCAGCAGGCGGTTGGCGTACGCCTCGCCGCCGTCCGCGTCGTTCTTCATGCTGCGGATCAGCTGCGGGACGAACACCGCGTTCAGCGCGCCGCCGCCGACCAGGAAGTACACCATCGTGGGCAGCGTGTAGGCGACCTGGTACGAGTCGCCCATCACGCCCTGGCCGATCGCGGCGGCGATCATCATGTTGCGGACGAAGCCGGTGCCCCGCGACACCATGGTGCCCATCGCCATCACGGCGCTCGAACCGAGCACCGACTTCTTGCCGGTGCTGTCCGCGGCCGGCGCGCGCCCCGCCTCCCGTGGCGGCGCCCGGTCCACGTCGATCACCGGGAACGTCCCGGTCGCCTCGGCCGCCACGTCGCCGCCGGCCCCGCCGTAGACGTTCGGCGCGTAGTAGAGGGAGTAGTCGGCGTCCTCGTCGCGGTAGAGGTGGGCGTACGGGTCCGGGTCCGGCACGCCCTGCTGCGGGACGGAGTTGTATCCGTAGGGGCCGTACTGCTCCTGCGCGTACTGCTCCTGCGCGTACGGGGCTTGCGGTTCGTACCCGCCGTACTGGCCGCCCTGCCCCTGCTGTTCGTACCCGCCGTAAGGACCCGGGTTCTGCTGGTAGCCGTCATACGGACCGGGGTTCTGCTGGTAGTCCTCATACGGGCCGGGGTTCTGCTGATATCCGCCGTAGGGACCTTGGTCCTGCTGGTACCCCTCGTACGGGCCCGGGTTCTGCTCGTATCCGCCTTGCGGGTAACCGTTGTCCCCGTACGGACCTTCGTACCCGTCACGCCGACCGTTGCCGCCGTCCGGCGTGCTCATAGGTCTCTCCGCTTCCGCTGCAACCAGGACGCGTCCGGCGCCCCCGGTCCGCCGCCCACACCGCATACCTTCTCATCCGCGGGGCCCCCGCAGTTCCCCGAGTGGCGTCAGGGAGCCGGGGCGTGGAGGGCGGGGCGGTACCGGAGGAGGCCAGCGGCGGCCCCCGGTCCGCCGCCCACACCGCATACCTTCTCATCCGCGGGGCCCCCGCAGTTCCCCGAGTGGCGTCAGGGAGCCGGGGCGTGGAGGGCGGGGCGGTACCGGAGGAGGCCAGCGGCGCCGAGAATGGCGTAGAAGGCGTACCCGTGACCGTACGGGCCGGCATCGGTGAGAGCGCAGAGGCGTACGGTGGCGCCGTTCGGCCGTGTCCGGGTCGCTCAGGGGCGCGGGCTGCCGCAGGATCGAGGCGGCGAGCGGCGGACACGGGCGGAGAGGGGCGGCGTCATGCACAGCGGGGAGGATCACGCGTCCTGGGGCAGCTCCGACGACACCGACCCGCCGGGGCCGCCGAGTTGGCCGGGGCCGACAGATCCGCCGCCTTCGCCGGGCCCGGTGGAGGACGGCACGGCGAAGGGGCCGGGGCGGCGGCGGGTGCTGCGGGTCGCGGCGTCGGGGCTGGTCGTCGTCGCGAGTGCCGGTTGCAGCGGGAGTTCGCACCGGGCGCGCCCCACGCCCCCCGCGCCGGACCCCGGCACGTACCGGCTCACCGGGCATGCGGCGCTGAAGGGCACCGACGACTGGCGGCTCGGCCCGATCGGCCCGCCCCACGCGATCGAGGGCTACGCCGACCGGGTCAGCGTGCTGCCGGGGGAGTCCTTCGCGCTGCACGTGTCGACCACGGCGCGTTCGTTCCGCGTCTCCGCGTTCCGGGTCGGCTGGTACGGCGGCGCGCAGGCGGCCCTGGTGTGGGCCTCGCACACGGTGGCCGGCCGGCGGCAGGGTCCGTACAGCACCACCGTGGACACGCGGATGATCCGCGCGGGCTGGGACCGCAGCCTGGAGATCTCGGCCAAGGGCTGGCCGGAGGGCGCCTACCTGCTGCGGCTGGAGGCAGACAGCGGGCACCAGCGGTACGTCCCCCTGGTGGTCCGCTCGGCCGACGCCCACGGCCGCACCCTCCTCATGCACGCCCCGGCGACCTGGCAGGCGTACAACGACTGGGGCGGCAACTGCCTCTACTACGGGGCGGACGGCTCGTACGCGCGCCGGGCGTACGAGGTCTCCTTCGAGCGGCCCTACGCCAAGAACGGCGCCGAGAAGTTCCTGGTCTACGAGCGGGCCGCGGTGGTGCTGGCCGAGCGGTCGGGCATCCCGCTGGCGTACACCACGGGGATGGACGTCCACCGCGACCCGAGCGTGCTGAAGGGCGCGACCACCGCGGTGGCGCTCGGCCACGACGAGTACTGGACCCCGGAGCAGCGGCAGCACGTCACGGCGGCCCGCGACGCGGGGACCAACCTGGTCTTCCTGGGCGCCAACTCCTGCTTCCGCAGGGTCCGGCTGGCCTCCGGCGCGGCCACCGCGCCGCCCGCGGTGATCTGCTACAAGAGCGACTTCTACGCCGATCCGTACCTGGCCGACCACCCGCACATGGCGACCACCGACTTCCGTACCGGCCCGGGGGCCGACCCCGAGTCCTCGCTGACCGGCGTCCTCTACGAGGGCTTCCCGACCGACGCGCCCTACGTCGTGCAGAACCCCGACCACTGGGCCTTCCGCGGCACCGAAGTGCGCCGCGGCGAGAGCTTCGCCCACCTGGTCGGCGTCGAGTACGACCGGGTCACCCCGGGCTCGCCCACGCCCCGGCACATCGAGGTCGTCGCCCACTCGCCGCTGGTGTGCCACGGGAAGCACAGCTACTCCGACTCCGCGTACTACACGGTGCCGAGCGGCGCCGGCGTCTTCGCCACCGGCACCATGCGCTGGGTGGAGGGGCTGATGGCGGGCACCGGCCTGGACGGCCGTGACCACAAGATGGACGTCCGCACCCGGGGATTCGTCACCAAGGTCACCGAGAACGTCCTCACCGGGTTCGCCGAGGGACCGGCCGTGAAGCACCAGCCCGCCCCGCGGGACAACGTGTCGCGCCTCTATCGCTGAGCCGTTCGGAGCCGTTCGGAGCCGTTCGGAGCCGTGCACGGGCTGCACCGGTGCGGCCGGACCGGTGGCCACGTCAGCGGCTGTGCCCGGCGCCGTGCGCGGTGGGCGGGGGCGGCCACGCCGGCGGGCGCGGCCGCCGGGTGAAGCCGATGATGTCCTCGGCGGTGATCATCCCGACGACGTGCCGGTCCGCCATCACCAGGATCGGGCGGCCCGCGGTCGTCACGGCGTTGTCGAGGATGTCGGTCACCTGGTCGTCGGGCTCGGCCAGCGTGCAGCTCTCCAGGGGCGCGGAGATGTCGCGGACGCGGACCTCGGCCCGGTTCGCGGCGGGGACCGCCCTCAGCGCGGGCACCGTGATCACGCCGCTGGGCCGGCCGTCGAGGTCCGTCACGGGCACGACGACCTGCCCGGCGGCGCGCGGCATCGTCTCGGTGATGAACCGGTCGACCGTCTGCCAGTCCTGGCCGGTGGCCACCGGCCGCATCGCGTCGGCGGCCCGTATTCCTCGTACGGCTTCGAACAGCACCGACCGGCGCACCTCCGAGTGGGCGGCCATCAGCACGAACAGTCCGACCAGCGCGAGCCACAGGCCGGCCGCGCCGCCGTAGAGGAACTCCATCCAGCCGCCGACCACCATCAGCGCGCCGGCCACCTGCCCGCAGCGTGCGGCGATCCGGGCCGCCTTCTCGCGGTCGCCGCGCACCCGCCAGATCACCGCCTGGAGCACCCGGCCGCCGTCCAGCGGGGCGGCGGGGATCAGGTTGAAGGCGGCGAGCAGGACGTTCGCCCAGCCGGTCCAGGCCAGCAGCGCGGCGAAGAGCGTCCAGTGCAGGACATCGCCGGTCACCACCGCCGCGGCAAGGCCCAGCCCGCCCAGGAACAGGCTGGTCAGCGGGCCGACCGCGGCGATCCAGCCCGAGCTGCGCGGGGTGGTGGCCGACCCCATCCTGGTGACCCCGCCGAGCGCGAAGACCGTCACGTCCTCGACCTCGACCTTGGCCCGGCGGGCCACCAGGGCGTGCGCCGCCTCGTGCGCGACCAGGCTCACCATCAGCAGCAGCGCGCCGACCACCGCCCACGCGTCGTAGGCCGCTCCGGAATGGCCCGGGGCCCAGGCGGGGAGCACCCCGCCGGCGAGCCCGAAGCTCAGGACGATGATCAGCAGTGGAGCGCTCCAGTGCATCCTCAGCGGTACACCGGCGATCCGGCCCAGCGGTAGCGATCCGTTCATCGCACCTCCCACGCCCGTTCACGGACGGCGCTCCCGCCAGCCGGCGGCACGCCTTCCCCTACCAGTCTGCTCCCGTCCGCTCCCGCGCGGGCACGGCCGGACGGCTGAGCGCGACCGGCTTCCTCGCGGCCGCGTTCCGGCCGCCGGTTCTTACGACCTGGTGCACGAGCATTTCGGCAACGCCGCAGACGGAGTCACAGGACGTCGCGAGCCCGCCACCTATCGTGCACCAGGTCGTTACTCCTCGGCGGCCTGCGGGGCGGGGTCCTGGGCGGCGGGCAGGACGGTGAAGACCCAGGTCCGGTAGGCCCAGAAGCGGAACGCGGTGGCGAGGGCGATCCCCACGAACTTGCCGGTGCTGCTGCGCAGCGGGCTGCTCCAGCCGAGCCCGCGGGTGGCGCCGTAGAAGACGCCGTTCTCGATGACGACGCCGACCGCGCTGAAGGCGAGGAAGAGCATGAGCCGCCGCAGCCGGCGGGTCCGGTCGCGGTCGCGGTAGGTGAAGTAGCGGAAGCCGACGTAGTTGAAGATGACAGCGGCCACGGTGGCGATCACGCCGGCCTGCAGCACGAGCAGGGAGGAGTAACGGCGCAGCAGGTTGTACACGCCGAGGTTGACGAAGATGCCGCTGACGCCCACTGCGCCGAACCTGGCCGCTTCCCGGGCCAGGACGACCAGCCTGCTCTGCGAGGCGACGCTCATGGGGTCTCCCGTCCGTGCGGCCCGCCGGCCGGCGCGCCGGCCGCGGCCGTCACGGGTACACGGTGGTGGTCTCCGCCGGGGCGGTCGCGCGGGGCCGCACCGTGACGACGGCGGCCGTGGCGAGGAAGGCGAGCCCGGCCAGGGGATAGCTCGCGGCGAGCAGTATCTGGCCGGCGTTCTCGTGGAGTTCGGGCCGGTCGGCGCCGTGCGGGAGGGTCCATACGACGTCGCAGCAGAAGACCACCACGCACGCCGCCGCGCCCAGCGCCCAGCGCAGATCGCGCCGGCGCAGCGCTTCGTGGACGAGCAGGACCGTCATCGGCACCTCCCACACCCAGTGGTGGGTCCAGGTGATCGGGCTGACCAGGAGCGTGGTGACGCCGCAGGCCACCACTCCCCACGCGGTGGCGTTCGGCACCCGGTCGGTCGCGGCCAGTGCCGTGACCGCGACGAGGGTGCCGCCGACGGCGACCAGGACGGCGGCGGCCAGCCACACGGAGGTGGGGTGCGCGGTGTGCTGGAGCCGGGCGACGACGCCGCGCAGCGACTGGTTGGCGATGTTCACCGCGGAGCCGGCCCGGTCGGGGGCGAAGGCGCAGCTGGTCCAGTAGCGGAACGAGTCGTGCGGTAGCGCCGCGGCGGTCAGCAGCGTGACGCCGGCGAAGGTGCCGGTGCCGGTGCGGAAGCGGCGCAGCCATGGGGTGCCGCGCCCGCGGGTGGCCGCGGCCGCCCCTGCCAGCACCACCAGGAACAGCAGCGGCGTGACCTTGATGGCCGCCGCCAGCCCGACGCCGATGCCGGCCCACCGGTTGGCGGGCCGGCGGGTGAAGTCCCACAGCACCAGGCACACCAGGAGCAGGTTGATCTGGCCGTAGCGGAGGGTGGTCCAGACCGGTTCGCTCCACGCCGCCCACGCGGCAGTGCCCAGCACCGCCGCCGCGCCCGGGCGCCGGCGCAGCACCAGGCGCAGCGACAGGGCGGCGAGGACCACGGTCAGCAGCAGGTTCCCCGCGGTCGCGGCGGTACGCATATGGGCGACGTCGAGCCAGGTCAGCGGGACGAACAGCAGCCCGGCGAAGGGCGGGTACGTCATCGGCAGTATCGCGGAGGTGGCGTGTATGGCATACAGGTCGCCGCCGCCGCGCACGGTCCGGCCCGCCGCGCGGTAGACCATGACGTCGATGAGCGAGACGTGCGTGGCGCGCTGTATGACCCACACCATGGCGAAGGACGCGGCGCACACCGCGGCAGCCCAACCCGCACGCAGCCGGTAGCTCATGAACGCAACGCCCGCCTCTCGACGCCACCTGTCAGCCGTGCGGCTGACGCCCCATCAGAATGGGATACGGAGCCGGTCGCGCGGCGCGGACGCCCCGCCCGCGGGTGCGCAGACACACGGGCGGTCGGCGCCCGGATGGGTTGCGGCCGGCGGAATCCGGCCACGGGGGCGGCGCGGGCCGGCCGCGGGGGAGGAGCGGGGGCGCCCGGTGCGGACCTGGGGCGGACCCCGGGTGGACCTCGTGCGGACGCCCCGCGCGAACGCGTCGCCCCGCGCGAACGCGCCGCGCGTGCGCCGCGCCCGGTGGGGCGGTGGCCTGCGGGTTCGCGGCGCCGTCGCCCCGCCGTCGCCCCGGAAAGCGGAGCACACTGGACAGTGGCGGGATTCCGACCCGATGTCGGGGGCCGCGGGAATTGGGCCGGTTCGTCGGTTCCGGCTCCGTGGAGACGAGGTGGTGAGCGGTCGTGCGCTCTCGATTCGCGCCCGACTGGAAGCTCACGGTCCGGATGCTGACGGTGATCTTCCTGCTCGGTCTGGTGTTCGTGGCGTTCATCGCCGTGCTCATCGCGCTGCTGAAGTCCGTGGTGGTCGTGGTGGTGATCGCGGTCGCCGTACTGGCGGCGCAGTACTGGTTCTCCGACCGGATCGCGCTGTTCGCGATGCACGCGCACGAGGTCACCCCGCAGGAGCAGCCCGAGCTGCACGGCGCGGTCGACCGGCTGTGCGCCCTCGCCGACATGCCCAAGCCGCAGGTGGCCGTCTCCGAGATGGACCTGCCGAACGCCTTCGCCACCGGCCGCAGCGCCGATCACGCCGTGGTCTGCGTGACCACCGGCCTGCTGCGGCGCCTGGAGCCAGGTGAGCTGGACGGCGTGCTCGCCCACGAGCTGTCCCACGTCGCGCACCGGGATGTCGCGGTGATCACCATCGCCTCGTTCCTGGGCGTGCTCGCGGGGCTGCTGGTGCGCTTCGCCTTCTATTCGGAGTTGTTCGGCAGAGGCCGCCGCGACCAGAACACCCTGCTGCTGCTCGCGATGATCATGGCGGTGTCCGTGGTGGTCTACTCGCTGAGCTTCCTGCTGATCCGCGCGCTGTCCCGCTACCGCGAACTGGCGGCCGACCGGAGCGCGGCCGAACTGACCGGCCGGCCCTCCGAACTCGCGTCCGCGCTGGTCAAGGTGAGCGGCACCATCGCCCGTATCCCCAGTGAGGACCTGCGTACCGCGCGGGCCTTCAACGCGTTCTTCTTCACCCCGGCGCTGAAGGAGGGTTCGGCCCTGGCGACCGCCTTCTCCACCCACCCGAGCCTGGAGCACCGGCTGGAGGCCCTGGCGAAGCTCTCCGCCGAGATGGGGCTGCACGCCTGAGCCATCGGTCCGGACGACCCCGGCGGCACCGCCGCCGGGGTCGTCCGCGCGGGAAGCGGGTTCGCACCCCCCGCTTGAGTGACACTGAGTCGTGTGAAAGCTGCGCACGGTGATATCGGCGGTAGTGGCGGCGCCCCGGGTGCGGGCGGTGGCGTGCCCACCCCGACGGAGATGCTGCCCGGTCTGGACGAGGACCAGCTCCGGGTGCTGGGCGAGGTCGGGCAGGCATGGGCGCGGGTGTCGGACGACGCGGGCAAGCAGCGGCACGCGCTGCCGGTCGATCCCGACCTCGGCGGCTTCCCGCCGGCCGAGGAGGTCGGGCCCGACCGCTTCGGCCGCATGGTCCGGGTGGCGACCCTGGGCACCGGGACCACCCCGGCCGAGGAGGGGCCTTCCTCCGGTACGGCCCGCGCCGCCTACCGCGTCCGGCACGCGCTGATCGGGGCGCCGCTGAAGAGCACCGCGGTCACGCGCGAGCGCATGCGCAAGCTGGTGGCGCTGCCGGTGCTCTCCGCCGACGCGCTGTCCTCGGTGGCGTACGGCCCCGAGGCCCTGCTCGCCGTGCTGGTGCTGGCCGGTACCGCCGGCCTGAACTACACCACGCCGATCGCGGCGGCCGTCGCGTTCCTGATGCTCGCGGTCGGGGTGTCCTACCGGCAGACGATCCGCGCGTATCCACACGGCGGCGGGTCGTACATCGTGGCCGGCGACAACCTCGGCCGGGTGCCGGGCCTGGTGGCGGCGGCCGGGCTGATGACGGACTACATCCTCACCGTCGCGGTGTCGATCGCCTCGGGCGTCGCCGCCATCACCTCCGCGCTGCCGTCGCTGTCCCCGTACGTCGTGCCGATCGGCGCGGGCGTGATCGCGCTGCTGCTGGTCGGGAACCTGCGCGGGCTGCGCCAGGCCGGCGCCCTGTTCGCCGCCCCGACCTACGCCTTCATCATCGCGATGTTCGCGCTGGTGGCGGTGGGCCTGACCGACGCCGCCGACCGCGGCTTCCACGCCACGCCCGCACCGCATCTGAACGCCACCGAGGGCGTCAGCATTCTGCTGGTGATGCGTGCCTTCGCCTCCGGCTCCACGGCCATGACCGGCATCGAGGCGATCTCCAACGCGGTCCCGGCCTTCAAGCCGACCGAGTGGCGCAACGCCCGCACCACCCTGACCTGGATGATCTGCCTGCTGATCACGATGTTCGCGGGTGTGACGGCGATCGCCCGCCTCGACGGCGTGGTACCCCGCTCCGGCGAGACCGTGCTGTCGCAGCTCGCCCACCGCAGCTTCGGCTCGGGGCCGATGTACGTCTTCACGCAGGTCGCCACCGCCGCGGTGCTGCTGCTGGCCGCCAACACCGCCTACAACGACTTCCCCCGGGTGCTGTTCCTGCTGGCCCGCGACGGGCACGCGCCGCGGCTGTTCCTGCGGCTGGGCGACCGGCTCGCCTTCAGCAACGGCATCGGCGTGCTGTCGGTGGCAGCCGCGGTCGTCTTCGTCGCGTTCCGCGGCAACACCACGTCGCTCATCCCGCTCTACGCGGTCGGGGTGTTCCTCGCGTTCACGCTGTCCCAGGCCGGGATGGTGCGCCACTGGTGGCGGCTGCGCGACCGGCACTGGCGCAAGAGCCTGTTCTTCAACGCCACCGGCTGCGTGCTGTCCGCGCTCGTCTTCATCACCGCGGGGATCACCAAGTTCACCTCGGGCGCCTGGGTGGCGATCCTCGCCGTCGGCCTGTTCCTGCTGGTGACCACGCGTATCCACCACCACTACGAGGAGGTCCGCGCCGCACTGCGGCTGCACCCGCAGGCGATCGAGGTGCCCGCGTCGCCCGGCGGGCCGCCGCACGATGAGCCACGAGCCGTACCGCCGGTGCCGGTGCCCGAGGCGCCTCCCGCCGCGCCGGCCGCGCCGGTGCCGCCCGCGCCCGCGCACGCGAACGGGACGGTCCGGGAGGACGAGGAGAGCCCCGAGGAGATCCGGAACCTGGCGATCGTGCCGATCTCCACGCTGGACCTGGCCGGGATGCGGGCACTCGCCTACGCCGCGTCCCTGCGCCAGCCCGCCCTCGCGCTGCACCTCAGCCCCGGCGAGGGCGAGGCCGAACGTTTCCGCGAGTACTGGCACGTATGGGGCGACCACCTGCCGCTGGAGGTGCTCGTCACGCCCTACCGGGCGACCGTGGCCCCGCTGGTCCACTACATCGAGGCGCTGCACGAGCAGCAGCCGCAGCTCACCCTCACGATCATCGTCCCGGAGATCGTGACGCGGCACCGGCGGTACCGCGTGCTGCACAGCCGTACCGCGAGCCGGCTGCAACGGGCACTGCGCACCCTGCCGAAGATCGTCGTCACGAACGTCCCGTACCACGTGTAGTCCGGTGGGCGTGGTGGGCGTGGTGGGTGCGGTCCGCGTGGCGGGTGGCGGCGGCGCTGCCGTGGCCTGACGGTGTCGGCGGCGACCCGGCCGTACCGTGTCTCGCGTGGTGAACCAAAGGGGCGGAACGGACGAAACGGGCGGCGCCGAGGGCGCCGATCCGGCTTCGGCGCGGGCGCGGCGGCGGGTCCGGCACCCGGTGTGGTGGGTGCTCTCCGCCGTGCTGGTGGGCGCCGCCGTGGCCCTCGCGGTGGACCGGCGGCACGACCTTGTCCTGGCGCTGCACCAGATCGCGGTGGTCCGCCCGGCGCCGCTGGGACTGGCCGCGTTCTTCGAGGTGCTCTCCCTGGCCTGCCTGGCGGCGCTGCAATGGCGGCTGCTGCGGCTGGGCGGGGCCCGGCTGGGGCTCGCCCGGATGGGCGCCATGGTGGTGGCGTCCAACGCCGTGGCCGGGGCGCTGCCCGGCGGCGCGGCGTTCGCGGCCGCGTGGCTGTACGGGCAACTGCGCCGCCGCGGCGTGTCGCTGGCGCTCGCCGGGGCGGCCCTCGCGGTGGCCGGCCTGATGTCGGCCACCAGCCTGTTCCTGCTGCTGGTGGCCGGCGTCCTGGCCAGCGGCAAGGCGGGGCCCTCCGGCCTGCGCACCGCCGTGCTCTGGCTGACCGCCGCCCTCGTGCTGCTCGCGGTCGCCGCGACGGTCCTGCCGCGCTTCGCGCCCGTACGGCGGCGGGCGTGGCGGGTCTGGAGGCGTATCGGGGTCCGCTCCCGCCGGCTGTGGAACATCGAGGACGGGCTCTACCACCTGGTCCGGGAGGTGCGGGAGGTGCGGCCGGGGGTGCGCCCGTGGCTGCCGCCGTTCGCGCTGGCCCTGGGCAACTGGCTCTTCGACGCGGCGTGCCTGGTCGCGTGCGCGTGGGGGCTGGGCATCACCCTGCCCTGGCGCGGGGTGATGGTCGCCTACACCCTCACCCAGATGTCGGGCGCGCTGCGGCTGACGCCCGGCGGGCTCGGCATCGTGGAGACCAGCCTCGCCGCGCTGCTGGTCTACTACGGGCTGCACGCCGACCAGGCGATCGCGCTGACCTTGCTGTACCGGATTCTGAGCTACTGGGCGCTCCAGCCGATCGGCTGGGCGAGCTGGCTCGGCCTCACGGTCACCTCGCGCCGGCGGGACGCGAGGACGGTGGGGGAGCGGCGGGGCGGCGCCTGATTCCGGCGGTGCGCTGTGCTGTGCGGCTGGGTTCGGTTCCGGCTCGGCCCGGTCCGGCCCGGCGATCGGTCCGCCGTCCGGTGGCGCGCCCCCGCAGTACCGTGGAAACGGTGGTACCGACTGCCAGCCGGCGCCGAAGGAAAGGGTGACGCCGGCGCAGGCCGGAAGCGAGGTACTCAGACGATGGAAGCCGACCGTATCGACCGCATGGTCTCCCAACTCCGCGCGCGAGACGTCATGGCCCATCGAACTGAGACCGGCGTATACAGCTTCGGTATCCGCGTGGTCCTCGGCGACGGAAGCGAAGCCGTATGGACACCCGGCGGGGCCACCGGGCTCGACGCGCAGGTGATCCGGGACGGCGTGCTCATCGGCTGTGTCCCGCACATCCCCGGCTCCGAGAACTTCACCGACGAGCAGACGGTCGACGCCATCGCCACGGCCCGGTACTCGGAGGAGGGGCTGCACCCGGCGGATCGCGCCGGCCCGGAAGCGGGTCCCGGCGCGGGCGCGACCGGAGGGTCCCCGTCGCCCGGTCCGGGCGGTCCGAGTGGTCCGGGCGGTTCTGGTGGTCCGCCGCGCCGGCCGTGGTTCCGGCGCAGGCGCGACCGTCCGCGCTGAGCGGGGGGCGCAGCGTCGTACGGGCCGGGTGCACCTCCTACGAGGCTCCGGAGCCTGGCGCGGCCCCCTGCGCTTGCACCGTACGGGTGATGGCGAGCAGGGCGGCGTCGTCGGCGAGACTGCCGCCGGTGTGGGCGAGCAGGTCCTGGCGCAGGTGCCGCAGCAGGGCCTCCGGGGTCAGGGCCGGGGGGAAGGTCGCCACGCGTTCGACCAGCGGATAGAAGATCCCTTGCCGCGAGCGGGCCTCGATCAGCCCGTCGGTGTAGAGCAGCAGCGTGTCGCCGTCGTCGTAGGCGATCTCCTCGGGGTGCACCCCGACGGCCGACAGGAAGCCGGCGCCCAGCGGGGGCGAGGGGGCGGCGCAGCGGGTGACGGTGACCTGGCCGTCGGCGCCGATCACCAGCGGGGCCGGATGGCCGCAACTGGCCATCCGGACCGGGCCGTCGCGGTCGGGCAGTTCCAGCAGCAGCGCGGTGGTGAAGTGCTCGCCCGGGTCCTGCTGGCTGTCTGCGACCTCCTCCATGTCCCGGCTGACCCGCTCCTCCAGGGCCTCGGCGAGTTCGGGCAGCGTGTCGCAGTACCGGGCGGTCTCCCGGAAGGCGCCCAGCACGGCCGACGCCTCCGCGATCGCGGGAAGCCCCTTGCCGCGGACGTCACCGATGATCACGCGGCTGGTGGAGGGGCGTCTGCGGGTGACCGCGAAGAGGTCGCCGCCGATCTGCGTGTCGTCCTCGGCGGCGAGGTACAGCCAGGCGATCCGCAGCGGCCCGACGTGCTCGGGCGGCGGCCGCAGCAGGACCCGCTGGGCGGTTTCGGAGATGAGCCTGACCCGGCTGAGCTGCCGGCTGCGCCGGTCGCGGATGTAGCTGAAGAAGACCAGGAGCACCGAGAGCACGATCAGCGCGACCAGCTGCCACACGCGGGCCACCGTGCCCGAGCCTCTGGTCACGAAGACCACGAACGCCTGGGCGCCCACCGCCACGACGGCGATCACCGCCGTGCGCCACGGCCCGGCGAACGACGCGGTCAGCGCCGGCGCGACCACGAGCATGGGGCTGAGGAAGACATCGTTCGGCGACACCGCGTCCGCGACGGTGATGAGGACCACCAGGGCGAGCGGGATGGCGAGCGCCAGGGGCGGCGTCCGTTCCGTCAGGTCGTCCAGCCGTCTGAGGTCCATACGGGGAATTTTATGATGTTTACGGACTTATGGTGCGGGTCGGGCATTCCGCGACCGATCCCGACCGTGCCCGCACACCGCCGCACCGGGTGCCCGCCCGAAGTCCACCTGGTGCCGGCAGGGCCTCCATCCGGCGCCTGGCCGGGCACTCGCCGGATGCCCGCCGGACACTCGCCAGGCCGGGCGGCAGGGTCATCCGGGGCGCGGCATCCCCGTATGCCGCCGGCACGCGGTGTGCGGGTCGTCGCATGATCGCCCCGGGCAGGGGCAGGCGCTCTTTCGGAGGCTGATCGCCATGGGACCGTTGCTCGTTGTTCTTCTGCTCGCGCTGATCCTCTTCGGCGTGGGATTCGCACTCCACCTGATCTGGTGGGTCGCCATCGTCGTGCTTGTGCTGTGGCTGCTGGGATTCCTGGTGCGCGGCACCCACTCCCACGGTGGCCGGGGCCGCTGGTATCGCTGGTAGTACCGCGCCCCCGACCCCGCGACCGACCACCGGGCGCCACCCACCCCGAAGGGGGCCGGGCGGCGCCCGCCTCTACCTTCGGACCGGCCCCGGACCGGCCCCGGTCCCCGACGACCGCGGCGGCCGGCGCCTTCCCGCGGCGCGCTGTGGTGAGTGCCATGTTCGGCGGGTGAACCATCGGGGCGATTCGGGTCCCGGTCGAGGCGGGAAGCCCTAGAGTGGGGGATCTTGAAGTCGGTCGGGACGCGCGTGGTCGGGCGGGTCGTGCGGCGTAGGGGATGGGGTCGTGATGACGGTTGAACTGCCTCCCGGGCCGGTGCGGTTCGTGAATCGCGAGGGGGAGAGGG
>NZ_JACEGK010000086.1:0-18617 GCF_056859195.1 Streptomyces sp. NH27 | reverse complement strand
ACTGGCACCAGGGCCCCGAAGGAAACTGCAACACCATCTGTCGGCCCTAGTACTGCGCCGACCTACTGTGTCCGCACCGCCGCGGGGGGGGAGGCGGCGTGTGCGGGGATCGCGGTTGCTTGACCGGAGACCACCTCACTATCGATGTCCTGCGGTACCCGGGCTCAAGACTCCGCCCGGGCGATCCTGATGGCGCGTCGGCTCCTCCGTTCTTTCCCTCTGGATGAATTACCTACCAATCGGGCACTGCACACTGCGGGTACTTCCGGTGATGCGAACTGCTCGTGGCCTTGAGTAAGCGCCACTCTTCGGCAGCCAGCCCCGTCGCCTGTCTTGCGTCTGCTCTGGCTTAGAACCCCACTGCCGAACTTCCCGGTACGCGCGCCCGCAGCCGACGCCTTTACCGAGGTGCTGCTCACTTGACTTCACTGCTGGGTACTGCGAACTGCACTCACTGAACTGCGACTGCGTTACTGCTCATGGCGGCCCCTGATCACTGCGGGCCACCCGGTCCGGTCGTCAGTTCCGTCGCCGTCAGGCAACCGCTCTGGCTTCGGAACTCCACCACCGCACCGTCCTGCGTCCTGCACTTGCGGGTACTGCTGCCCGGCAGTTCGTCTCTGCCGGGCCTTGCTGATCTCGGCTACAAGAGAAAGCATAACCACACCACCGCCCAATGTCTACTCCGGCCGTCACAGATTTTCGCGTGCCCGGTGGCGAGGTAATCGGGCCTCCCTGCCGGGTTAGGAGGCGCAGGGTGGGGCACACGGGTCGGGTAGGCAGGATCGGGCGTTGACAAGCAAGACCAGGGGTGACCTGATGGACACGATGCGCGTCGACGCCGCGACCAGCCCCCCGGCGACCGCCGTCGCCCACGCGCGCGAGACCACCCGGGCCGTCCTCGAAGCCCTCCGCCAGCCCGCCGTCGACCCGGAAACGGCCGACACCATCGTCTTGGTCGTCTCCGAACTCGTCACCAACGCTCTACGCCACGGCGGCGGCACCTACACCCTCCGCCTGACCGCCGACCCCGACCTCATCGAGGTGGCCGTCGACGACCCCAGCCCGCAGGCGCCACGCCTGCGCACGCCCGACCTGAACGGCGCCACCGGAGGCTTCGGCTGGCCCATGGTCAACCGCCTCGCCCGCGTCACCGCCTTCACCAGCCATGCGGCCGGCGGCAAGACCGTCAGCGCACTTCTCACCCGGTAGCGCCAAGGCAGCGGCGCCGACTGCGCCCACCGGGAGCCGGGGCCCTGCCCCGATCACCCTCACCTGGCAGTCGGATCGCTTCTCGCAGACGGTCCCTTGCGCGAGCAAGATCAATCGCAGGTCGCCAGACCCCCGCCGAACCCGGATTCGTTATCAGAACCCGTTCTCACTCGAAAGCGGGACTGACTCCCTTGTGAGACTTGCATTGTGCGAAAATCCGGGTCCATGACGGGCCCTCAGCAGCCCTCCCCGCTCGACCCGTCGGACGCCGACGACGTCGAGCAGCACGCCTGTCCGAAGTGTGACGCACGGCCGGCTCGCCGTGCCGCTCGCGCGGCGGCGCGGTCGCCTCCGCTTACCACACCCGCCGCTTCACCATGGCGCCCCGACTGAAGAAGACGCTGCGGGTGCCCACCCCGGCCGTGGCGACCGGGCACCTCGCCGTCGGCGCCGATCGACCCGGACCTGCCGAGCGCGGACATCCGCATCGGATACGCCCGCTGCTCGACCCTCGGCCAGGAACTCGACTCCCGGCTCGACACGCTCAGCAAGCACGGCATCCCGAGAGGCAAGATCTTCAGCGAGAAGATCAGCACCCGGGTGCGAGTCCGCCCCCGGTTCGAGGAGGCGCTCCGCACGGCGCGGGAGGTCAAGGTGCACGCCCCGCACTGCCGGGTCATCTTCACCGTGTACGAGATGAAGCGACTCGGCCGCGACGCCGCCGAACTCACCGCGCTCGCCGGCCACCTCGCCGCCAACTGCCTGGTCCTGGAGATGCTCGCCGGGCCCCTTTCCGGCATCTACGACCCCACCGGTCCGGGCAAGCTGCTGTTCGCGTTCTTTGTGGCGATGGCGGAGACCGAGAGGGAGAACATCCGCGAGTCGACGCTGGAGGGGCTCGAAACCGCGGCCCGCAAAGGCAAGCACGGTGGCCGGCCCCCGGTCATCACCGACGACATGCTCCACACCGTGCTCCGCCGCCGCGCGAGCGGCGAGTCCGTCGAGCGGATCCAGCCCGGCCTGTTCATCCCCACCGGCAAGCGCAAGGGACAGAACCCCTCCGTCGCCAGCGTCTACTGGGCGCTCGCCGAGTACGCCAGGCGCGAGGTGTATCCCGAAGCCGTCGAACAGGCCCACGCCGACTTCGCCGCCCTCCAGGTCGGCGAAGTCCCTGGCCCCGCCTCGCCCTCCTGACCGAGCATCACTCTGATTACAGAGAGCTACCGTCGCTTCTCGGTAGCTTCGGGGGAACAGAGCTGTCTCGCTCATCCACACGGCGCAGCGTACGGCGGCTGAGCGCTCGGCCGACAGGGTAGATCGGTCCCGCTCGACGTCCGTTGCAGTGTTCTGCGTGCTAGGAGGATGCACGAAAGGCGACTGTGGAGATCCTACAAATTGCGACCTGCGCGAAGCCCATTCTCTAGGAGCAACGTCCCTCGTGACCGTGTGCGTTTGCGGCATTCGTCGCTGGTCGCAGAGTTGCCTGTGCGGAACGCGGTCGGCGGCGAATCAGGACCGCGGGGTGCCCTCGGCGAAGGGGGAGGCGGTCGTCGCTCGACGACTGGCCGCTTGACCTGCGGCGCTGGCCGTACCGAGTGTGCGCAGTGCTGGTTTGTAGGGTTCTCGCGCCGAAATGAGCAACGGTCAGAAGACCGTGTGCGTTGTGGCAGGCGCAAGAAAGGCTCTGACCGGCGTTTCCGCTGGTCAGAGCCTCAATCCGGTTGTGCCCCCGGCAGGATTCGAACCTGCGCACACGGCTCCGGAGGCTGGGTAGGCCGTTGCTCTCTGCGGGGCGCTGAGCTGGGCGGGAGCGGCTCCGGATGGAGGGACTGGACGTGATCATTACGTCCCTACGACGTGGGCGGCCCCTCCTATCGGCACTCGGCAAGCGTTGATGTCCTGCGCCATGGCACTAGCGACCGCTGGCCCCGCTGTCGCACTACTACAACTTTGCTAGCCGCTTCAGCAGAGTGCGATATTGATTAATGAATTCGTCTGGTTCGCGCGGATCGGTCCCATAGAAGTACGCAGAGTCGACGCCGTGCTCGTCGTTGAGATTAAGCTCCTTTCGTAGATGTTTCAGAAGGGTCCCGTCTACCTCGTGGCCGTCGCTGCGGTATCCAACGGTGGTACCGTATGTTTTAGATTTTTGAAGACCGAATCTCCCCTTCGTTGAAACTATACGTTGCACCTTTATCTTATTTCCAGGAAGTGGTGAGCTAACTTGGCAGTCGAAGCGCGAGAGAATGCGACGGAGTTCGCGCCATTTAAGTAGGCGGTCGCCATGCTGTATTTGTCGGCTATTTTTTAGAAGCCATCTGGCAATCTCTTGAACTTCTCGATCGGACGACGAACCCCATTCCGTTGGTATAAGACGATGCTGGGCGATCTTGAGGACCAGCTTGAATAGTTCACTCTCTGTGCATGTGAGAAGCACATTGTTTCTATCTAGTAGCGCAAGAGTTGAGACGAGAGCTGTACGCTTATTTCCATTGTAAAATGGGTGGTTGTGGATAATGGAATGCAGTAGAGCCGAGCTTGCGAGCTCAACGGTGGGGTATTTTCTTTCGTTTCCGAGTGCCGTGCTCGGGCGAAAAGCGGCGGATTCCAGGAGGTTATCGTCGCGTACTCCAGGAGGATCAATCGGGTCCTTCGAATCCTGAAAATCTTCTGTGAGGGCGTTGTGGATGTTGCGAATGTCCGTAGCAGAGAGCAGTTCAGTATCGCGTGTACGGCCTATGGCCAACCAATTGAACTTCGGCTCCTCTTGTCGCCTGTCTGATCTATGGTCGGGCGGTGTGTTGATCGGAGGGAGGGCGCCTGATCTCCTTAGTTTTTTAAGTGCGCCCTTGGGTAGCGTGCGGGCGTCGCGGGCGACTGGAATTCCGTATTTGTGCAGACGTTCGCGAGTCTCCGGTAGGGTAATCCGCCAGGCGTCAGCCCAGTAGGTCAAGAGTTGCATCTTCTTCGCAGGCGAAGCGCCGAGGGTTGAGTAGATGCCAGTTATATGGCGTGCGGGTATTGTATCGTCGATATCAACTAAGGCTTCATAACCTGCGTCCCAAAGAGTTACAAGAGCTAGGTCGTAATCGAGGCCAGCTTCATCGGCGACTTCTCTGATAGTTTTGGGCTTTGGCAATTTAGACTCCCAGGCTCCGCGAATAGAACGCTTCAAAGGTAATAGCACGACTTTGGCTTGATCGGAAGTGTGTAGGGAAGACTTTGGTGTGTCACTTCTATCAGAGCGGTATGCCTGCAACACATGGGCATCACGGATTCCCAGCCGTCCCTTCAGTGAGATCGAGTGGAACCGATTCTGGCGACTAATTGGTATGAATTTGCCACGGCGGACAGACGCTCCTACTCAGAAGGAAAATGATCAAGTCTCACCAAGCGGATCAGGGCGCGTTGCTCGGGCACGCACGGCGGTGAAAGAAGCAGTATGAGCACGGAGAGCGCTGGGTGCGTGGCAGCGGCGGTTCCGAGCTGTCCGCAGCGAACGGCGTGTGGACCACTCCGTGCTCGCCGTAGGGTCGGGGCATGGCGAGCGGTGGTCAAGGGGCGGACATGGCGGGTGGCGGCGACGCGGGTGAGGGGTTCACCGAGGAGGTTGCCGCGGAGGTGCTGCGCCAGGCGTGTGGCGAGGCGGGGCTCGACGCGGCTGGGGCGAAGTTGGTGCGGCTGGGGTCCAACGCCGTGTTCGCGCTGGCCGGCTGCCCGGTGATCGTGCGGATTGCCGCTGACCCGGATGCGCTGCCGGAGATGGAGCGGGCCGTGGGGGTGGCGCGGTGGCTGGCCGAGGAGGAGGTCCCCGCGAACCGCTTGCTCCCGGGGGTCGCCCGGCAACCCCTCGTCGTGGGCGGCCGGGTGGCGACGTTCTGGGAGAGTGTTCAGGACGAGGAGGAGTACGCGACGCTGCCGGAGTTGGCGGATCTGCTGAAGCGGTTGCACTGGTTGGAGGAGCCGGAGTCGCTGGGCTTGCCGTACTTCGATCCGGTGGCGAAGGTACAGGCGTCGGTGCGGCAACTCGGTGCGGGCGTCGACCCGGAGGACACCGCTTTTCTGGCCGACCGCACCGCCCAACTGGCGCAGGCGTACGCCCGGCTCGACTTCGTACTCCCCTTCGGCCTGATCCACGGCGACGCGAACATCGGCAACGTCCTGCGGGACCGCGCCGGCCACGCCGTGTTGATCGACCTCGACGGCTTCGCGCTGGCCCCGCGCGAGTGGGACCTGATCCAGACCGCGCTGTTCTACGACCGGTTCGGATGGCACACCCACGCCGAGTATGAGTCGTTCGTCCACCACTACGGCTTCGACATCATGAACTGGCCCGGCTACCAAGTGCTCGCGAACCTCCGCGAGTTGATGATGACGCTGTGGCTGGGCGGCAAGGCGGCGGCAGAGCCGAAGGCGTCCGAGGAGTTCGCTCGCCGCGTCGAAACCATCCGTACAAACGGCGACCGACGCCTTTGGCGACCGTTCTGACTACGCGTTCCTACGCGTCATGCCCGGGACCGGCGGCCACCCGCCAGATCCGGTGCTCCGCGGCCTGTGCAGCCAGGTCCCGTACGGCGGCGGAACCAGCGTGCGGGGCCAGGGCCGCGCGGAACTCGCTCAGATAGCTGACGCACCTGGCCGAGCGAAGCTGCTCCCCGAGATCGAGAGCGTCCAGGGCCACCCGGCACGCCTCCTCCAGGTCGCCGGCCCGCAGGTGGGCGTCGGCGAGCACCATGGTCGCGAAGAAGTCCGAACGCACGTGGGTACCGCTCATCGCGTTGCCCGCATGCTCGACGGCTTGTCGCGCGCGGTTCACGTCGCGGAAGCAGTGCGCGGCCTCGGCGGCGAGTTCGGCCTCGTCGAAGTAGGTGATCCACTCGGGCTCGTCGCCCTCATGCCGTCGCTCCAGGTGCCGTGCCGACTCGGCGAGTGCCTGCTCGCACGCCTTGCGGTCACCGGTACGGGCCAGCGCTCGCGCCTCCATCGCGTGGAACTGCGCCATGAGCGTCGGCGTCGCCACTCCGGAGATCCCCATTCGTGCCGCGCGGGCGAGGGTGGCCGCCTGCGTGAACTGCCCGAGGAAAGTGGCCTGGTGGCTCATCGCGGACAGCACGCTACCGGCGAGACGCCGCTCGCCGCTGTCCTGGGCGAAGCGGAGCGCTTGGAGGAAGTACCGCTGTGCCAGGCCGTGGTGGCACGCGTCGTAGGACATCCACCCGGCGAGCAGGGTGAGTTCGGCGACGGTCGAGAACAGGGCACGACCGGTGGCGTCGTTATAGTGACCGCGCAGGAGCGGTGCCACATCGCGGCTGAGGTACTGGATCACCGCGTGCCGCGCGTGTTCGCCGCCGAACTGGTCGTCCAGCCGGGCGAACGCGTCACCCGTCGACTTGATCACCGCGACGTCCGTGAGCCCGATGCGGGGTGCGCTCGACGCCTGGCCGGCGGACAGGGGCGCGGGCTCGGGCGCGACCAGCCATCGTAAGGAGGCTTCGCTCCACGCCGGTTCGGACGGAGGCGAGTCGAGCAAGGGCTCGTACCCGTGGAGATCGGCTCGCCACAGGTGGCTGACAGCGTTGATCGCGGCGTCGGGCGAGGGCGGATAACGCACGTCGAGCAGCGCGGCATCCTGGCTGCCCTGCTGTGGCAATCCCATTTCCTCCACGCCGAGTTCGAGAGCTGCGGCAAGTAGCGCGCCGTAGAAGCCCTCGGGCACGCTGTGCCCGTTCTCCCAGCTCGCGATCCGTCGCTTCACACTCGCGTCGGAAGGGAGCGCTTGGCCGCCGGCCGTCGCGTGGCGGCGTAGCTCGCCTACCAACCGTGCCTGGCTCCAACCGCGCTGCGTGCGGGCGGCCTTGACTCGCATGCCGATCTCAGCGGGTGCGCCTTCCACCGCGCCGCCTCCCCACACCACCTGAACACGTAGTCGAATCACCACCGTACGTGTCCGCGTGATGCGTGTGGCCCTCAACGCCTCAAAAATCGCGGTCCTGTGGGTGACGGGGGATGACGCGGAACCCCTTCGCGCGTCATCCCCTGTCACCGGCCGTCATCTGCCCCGTGCACCCCTCCTGCGCCGACGCTGGTTGCACGGCGGGCGAGTTGTCCCGCCGGCCACTGGAAGGGAGGCACGCCATGCACCGGGTGAATCGGGCGGGGCTGCGCTGGCTCGTGGCTGCCGCGCAGGACCGTGACGACTGCCGCGACATGTGGCGCGACAACCCGCGCACGCCGTACCCCCTGCCGACCGGAACGCACTTCGACGTGCTGGTTGTCGGGGAGGAACTCGGGTTGGAGACGTTCGACCAACTCCGGCGCCGGGCGCTGCCCGGCGGGCCCGTTCTCGCCGATTGGGCGGCGCGACAGGTCGGATTCATGCTGCGGCCGGGCTCTCGTGATCTGTTCGCTCGCGTGCTCGCCGAGCAGACCTCGATCCCTCCTGACTACCGCCACCTCGGAGCCGGCTGCGTCGTCGTGGTCCCGGGCCCGTTCACCCTCATTGGCGACCGCTACGAGTGGCTGTCCGCTCCGGCGGACGAGTTCGGTCCCAGCGCGGAACGCACGCGGGCCGTCGCCGTGATGCTCGCCGCTTCTGCCGATCTCATCGCGCGTGCCGCGCATTTCGGGGAGGTGCGCCTTGATGACGCCGGATGACGGGTGCGGGCCGAGCGAGTGGTCATCGGTGGACACCGCCGAGTGGTACGCAGCCCGCGACGCCACTACCGCGCTCCGCGACGTGCTCACCGCGGCCGGACTGCACCGCGAGTTCCCGTACCTGCGGGCCGACATGAACGCCTTCGGCCTCGGCTACGTCGAGCTCGGCCGTATCGCCCCGCATACCGCCGAACGCGTCGCGGAACTGCTTCGTCTCGGGCTGGCAGCCACCATACGTCAGGAAGGGGAGCCGACGACATGACCGACCCGGCTGGCGTATGCGCCCGATCCGCCGAAACCCTCGCGCCGGGCATCCCGTGCGTACGCGGCTGGTCCGACGCCCGCCGCTCCGCGGAAGCCCTTGCCCGTCAACTGGCCTGCGCCGACCTCGCGCCCGACGTGCCCGGTCTCAAAGCCGACGTCAACGTCATCGGACAGGGCGTCGTCCGCGTCGGATCTGTACGCCCCGACGTGTGCCGGGAGTTGGCGCGCCTCGTCGCCGCCGGCCTGGCGGCCGAGATGACCCGGCAACACAACCGCGGGACGAACCGCGGTCCTCACCCGGTCCCGTTCTCCCCGGCCAGCCGAACTCACTGACCACGACCGGCCGTTGACCTACAACCCCGAGGGACTTGCCACCTCATGCCCCACACCTCACCACCGGTACGCAGGGAACGCTCGCGCTCGGCCGCCGATCCGCCGAGCCAGCTCACCGTGCCCTACATCGCCTCCTGGACAGCCGAACGCGGGCCCGCCGCCCGTATCGTCGCCCGTGCGCTTGGACGTGGCATCGCCTACGCCGACGAGACACCGCACGACCGTGATCGGCACGGAGTCCTGTGGCAACGGAGCATTCTGCGTCCCGGGCACGGCCGCCCGTCGTTCGGTGCGGTCCACGCTGCCCGACAGCGTCGCACCATGCGCAGGCTTCTGTGCCAGGTCTGCGCCGGCCCCGCCGACCGCAACGTCGACGGCGTGCTGTGGCTCCTCGGCGACGACCGCGACGACTGGCCGGGCTGGCCCGAGGAGATGGGCTCTACCCACCCGCCGGTGTGTCTGCCGTGCGCCGCGCTGTCAGTGCGCATGTGCCCGTACCTGCGGCGCGGCGGTCACGTCGCGGTCCGCGTCAAGGCTCCTCGACCCGGCGGCGTGCTTGGCGCCCTCTACGAAGCGGGATCTGCCGGACCGCTGCCAGTGCGGCAGGTGTTGTTGCCCTGGGGCGACGTACTGATGCCGTGGGTGCTGGCGTCGCAGATGGCGATGGAACTGCGCGGTTGCACGTTCGTCGACCTGGAAGCGGAGCTTGCGGCGGCCGGGGTCGAGAGGTCGGCTGTGAGCCCTGGCTGACCCTCACCGAACGTGTTCGCCGCCCCGGGGCGGGACCGGCGCCCCAGCGCCGCAGCCCGGCCCGGGGGCGGCGAGACCAGCGAACGCACGTGCCCCACCGCACCACTCGCCATCCCAGACCAACCGACACCTCATACCCTCCGGGAACCCCGCATGCCCACAGAACAGCATCACCTCGCCCCCTGGAGCGACGGCCATGTCCAGCAAGCCCGCGACAGCTTCGGCGCATTCGTCACCACTTGCGCCCCTCTTGATGTCGGCGCGAGGGACGTCTACCTCGAACCGCTCCTCGCGGCGTGGCTCGGCGACGACTCCGGCATCGACCTCACGGCCGGTCTCTACGACCACTTCCTCCAGGTCGTCTTGGCCGTCACCGACGCCGTCCTCGCCGGCTCCCTGACCCTCGACTACCGGGGTCCGGACGCCCCGGCCCACCCTCGACGTCTCGCCGGCCTCCAGGACCCCCGCGCGGCCACGAGCGTCCTGAACCGCATCGGCCACGACCGCTTCGTCCAAGAGGTCTTGGAAGACCGCCGCGTCGAAGACGTGCGCGTCGTCTTCAGCGCGCTGCAACTCCGCAAGTAGGGGTAACCGGCAGAGGTGTGGCCCCGACCGAGACCAGCGGTCGGGGCCACACCCCGTGCATCCCTACGCCTCGGCCTCCATGGCTTTTCGTTACCTTCTGATCCGTAGCTCTAGCCGGAACGGTCAACAGCGGTCATACACGTTGTTGCATGGCTTCCGAGAGCCAGCATCAGGCGGTCGTGGTCGCTGTGGTTGCGGTACTCCACTGCTGTATCGCCTAGGGGTGGCGGGCAACTGGGCCGATCCCCGACTTACGAGGGCGCTCCTCGATCACCTCGCCTCAGCGTTGGCACGGTCTTATGGAATCGATCAAGGGGATCGATCACGTGTCCGCGTCTACGACGAATGGTGCGGCTGCGCGTCTCGCGCACCTCATCCTCATCTTCGTGCTCACCGGGGTTGAGGTCAGCGCTCTCCAGGTACCACCCCATCCTCTCGTACTGATCTTCAAGCATCTGCGCGCGTTCCGGTGTCGGCCACTTCCCAAATCGCTTCTGGACTGCCGTTCTACCAACGCCGAACGCGGTCGCGATGCGACCCCAGGAGTAACGCTGTGTACGCGCTTCAGCTACTACATCCGCCGTCACGCGCTTAGCTGCCTCTTCGATCAAGGCCGTGGCACGAAGTGTCGTCATGCTCTGCACCGAGCCTCGAAGGTAGAAGATCGCGAAGCGGACCGCAGCGTCGGCGAGGTCTTCGTCGTTCATGACCTCCCACGGCTCCAGCGGGAAGGCGGGATCGTCGTACGACACCCACGGCCATGGTCGATCAGGGTCGAAGGTGTACTTAGGCGCCTTATTGATCAATGAATTTTCCCCAGCTCATGGGCTCGTCCGTCCACCTTGCGTGGACGGTATACACCGCAGAAAACGCTTACTGGTCATAGGTGTGCGTCAGTATTAGTTCCGACGGCGGAGCTGGCCACAAAAGTGACGGCTCCCTGCGCCAACAGGAAGCCGTCAGTGGTGAAAGAGCTCAGACCTAGGAGGTCCTATGCCCGTTCTCAGCATACGGCGGTGGTGCGCCAGGATGCTCGATCGTTTCCATCGCTTCGGTCGCTTCACTCAGCGCAACGTCCGGCATCTGTCTCTTGCAGTAGTCGCATCGGCGGTGTTCGTTTCCGTGCTCTTCTGGCCTGTGCTGGGCACACCCGCGGCGCTTGCTCTGACCGTGGTGGCCTTTCGTCGGCAGGTGTAGCTGACAGTCACCTCAACCCACTAGCTCTTCTCCCATCCCGTCTGCCGTCGGCCCGCACTCCTGTGGAGCGGGCGTGGTTCAGGGCGTCAAGGTGGAGCGCGCCACTGTACGAACGACCTTGACGCCCTGGGCCGCGACTGCTCGGCTTGCCCGGGTCGATAGCAGGTGGGATGGGAGATCCCGCGCCCCTCCCACGACGAACCCGCGGTCGCCAACGGGTGGGGCCATCCCGGAGCCGGAGCGCCCCCGCCGGAGGCATCGTCTTGACCCTCGCTTTGGGCTGTCAGGTTCTCCACTCATGCCGCCGGCCAACCCATCGCGGGCGCGCGCGGCGACGGCAGCGCCAGCGGGGCGGAGACAGGAGCGGGCGCGGCCGGGAGCCTTGAAGACGTAGAGAAAGTTTGGACCGTGGGCCGCGGTCAGAGGGGGTAGGACAGCTCCAGGTCGTCGCCGGGGAGTTGGAACTCCTCCAAGGCGAGGGGCTTGTCGTGCTCGTTCGCTGTGACGCGGAGGATGGTCAGGATGGGGACGCCTTCGGGGAGGCGGAGAGTGGCGGCCTGGTCGGGGAGGGGCATGCGGGGGCGTAGGTACTCCGTGAAGTGGAGTTCGTGGCCCAAGTCGGCCAGGGCAGAGTAGAGCTCCGGGGCCGGCGGGGGAGCTTCTTCCTCGTACTTGGTGCCGATCAGGATGGAGAACGGCACGTAGGTGCGGTGGAGCTGGCGGAAGGTCGGGCCCGCGGTCTGCAACACGTCGTAGGTGTAGAGCGGTTCGCCCGGCGGGACGCGAAGGAGATCGGCCAGGGCGAGCGGGGCGTCTGTGCGAGTGGCGATGGCCTCTTCGGCTTCTGTCCACTGGATCTCGTCCGCCTCGGCGTAACCGCCGCTCCTCTTACGCCGGACGCCTCGGGGACGGGTCATGCTCGGGCGGCTGTGGGGGGAGCGGGCGAAGGTTCCTCGGCCCATGATGACCTCGACCAGGCCCGATGCGCGGAGCTCCGTGAGCCCCTGACGGACCGTCGGGCGCGTGACGCCGAACTGCTTCGCTAGGGCTTCCTCGGAGGGGAGCGGCTGGCCGGCCGGGTACGTGCCGTCCAGGATGCCGCGTCGCAGGTAGTCGGCGATCTGCCGGTACTTGGGCTGCGTGTTCTCCGCTGGCATCGGGCCTCCGGTGGCCTCGTGGGCTCCTGCTCGTCCAAGCAGATAGGCAGCCTGCCCATCTGCTTGGACAGCCTCTCGCATCGTCAATCACTTGACAACCCGTACTACGGGTCGCACTCTGGACTCTCACCCGTACTACGGGTTGTCAATCAGGGCGAGGAGTCCTCTCCTGCCCATGACCTCAGGGGAGTTCAGAACCGTGGCAACACTTCCGATCGACACCGCCAAGTTCACGGCGATCATCTGCGCGGTGCCCCCGGCTCCGCGTGTCGCCAACCGGGAGACCGGACAGCTTCGCGTGGACCGGGACACCGGGCGCACCGTCTTCCAGGTCGGGCTGTGCCTGATGTCCGGGGGAGGGGCCGACGTGGTGAACGTCAGCGTGGTCGGCGAGCCGTCCGGCGTGCAGCTCGGGATGCCCGTGCAGGTGCGGGACCTCGTGGCCACCCCGTGGGAGAACGAGGGGCGGCACGGCATCGCCTTCCGCGCTTCCGAGATCCGACCGCTCGCCGCCACGGCTACCAGCGGGAAGGGGGCCGCACAGTGACTCTCTTAGCTGCTGCCTCTGCTGGCACGGCGTCGTCCTCGAAGACTCCCGGCCTGCTGTTCGTCCTGTTCCTCGCCCTTGTCGCTGGCGCCGTGGTGGCCGCCCCGATCCTGCGGCGTCGCTACCCCACCGCCTGGTGGCTGGCAGTCGGCTTCCCCCTCACCTGCGTGCGGGTGACCCGAACGTGGCGGCCGCTCATGGCCGGCTGCGGTCTGGCGGTGAGCCGTAAGGCCGCGTTGACCGTCGTGTCCGGGCTCGTCGGGAACGGGGCACCCCCGCCGCAACCCCGAGTACCGCGCCGGGGACCGATTCGACCGACACGTGGCGGCTTCCGGCTCGTCGTACGCCTCCTGCCCGGCCAAGTGCCGGCGGATTTCGTCAAGGCCGCACCTGCGATGGCAGAGGCGTGGCAGGTGCACGGAGTGCGGGTCACGTCGTGGCGCCCCGGTTACGTACGGCTTGCCGCCTCGGTAGCCGATCCGCTCACCATGCCGCGGGTCCTGGCCCAGCGGGACAGCGGGCGACTGCTCAGCGTCGCTGTCGGCGTCCTGGAGAGTGGGGTCGCGTGGGTGGTCGACCTGCGCCAGATACCGCACTGGCTGATCGTCGGTGCCACCCGTTCCGGCAAGTCCACCCTGATCAATGCTCTTGTGGCGGGACTCGCTCGGCAACTGGTCGCCCTCGTGGGGATCGACTGCAAGGGCGGCATGGAACTGTCCCTCTACGAGTCGAGGTTGTCCGCGCTGGCTACCAACCGCGCACAGGCCGTACGACTCCTGGCGGCGCTGGTGGACCTCACGCTCGACCGTATGGAGCTGTGCCGTTCCGCTCGCGTGAGGAATGTGTGGGGCCTGCCGACCGGCGAACAGCCGGTGCCCGTGGTCGTGATCGTCGACGAGTTGGCGGAGCTGTTCCTCGTCGCCAACCGCAGCGAGAAGGACGAGGCGCACGCGGCCGGTACGGCGCTCATCCGCCTGGCTCAACTCGGTGCGGCCCTCGGGGTGTTCCTCGTGGTCGCGGGCCAGCGTGTCGGCTCCGACCTCGGGCCGGGAGTCACCGCGCTCCGTGCCCAGCTCGGTGGCCGGGTCTGCCATCGGGTCGCCGACCCCGGCACGGCAGAGATGGCCCTCGGGGACCTCAACCCGGACGCCCTCAAGGCGGCACAGGCGATCCGTCCCGATCAGGCCGGCACTGCCGTCCTCGCATCCGGCGACGGTTGGGAGCGGGCTCGCTCGCTCCTGGTGTCTGAGACGGACGCCGAAACGACCGCGGCCGCCCACGCCCACCTCACGCCGCAACTGCCCGAACTACGCGCCGCGGTGAACGGTCCCGACAGTGCCAAGCCCGGACCGACCGCCGTCGCGGTGATCGAACGCCTCGACCTCGACACCGAGAAGTGACCGGGGACCCGCCGTGATCGTGACCGCCTCGGCCGTCGTCCTGCTCGGCCTCCTGATCTGGTTCCTCGTCCGCATCCGATACCTGCGGCTGCCCGACGTCCTGCTCAGCGGAACGTTCGGCTTCCTGCTCGCCGCGACCGGCGCCGCACCGCTCGTGCAGTCCGTACTCACCGGCGTGAGCACATTCCTCGGCCAACTGCACTTCTGATCAACCATCCCCGCACGTCGAAGGGGACAGCCATGCCCAGATCCACCCGTGCGCTCTCAGGCGCAAAGGACTCCCGGCGGGGCGCGAAGTCGCCAAACCCGACCCCGCCAGGAACCCACTCCCACCGCCACATGAGCAGTGAAAGGAGCACTCACACTGTGTCCACCGCCAATCGCCCGCGCAAATCGCGCCCGCCTGACTGCGAGTTGCGAGATCCGGACCGCCCGACGTGCGACGGCCGCGAACAGGTCGTCCTCATCGGCCTGGACGGCTTCGAACGTCGGCTCTGCCCCGCGCACGCCGCCGCGCTGTGGCTCACCGATCCGACCCTGAGGTTCAGCGCCAAGTCCCGCACGGAGGCCATAGCGGCCGTGATGTGGCAGGCGTTCGGGGGTGGTCGCCGATGAACGCCACCCCCGCGAGCGTGGCAGCCCTCCTCACCCGGGCCGCCGCCCCGGACTTCGACGCCTGGCGCCGCAACGTCCTGCGTCTCGACGGGTGCACCAACCCGATTCACCTGGTCGGGTCCGCGGTTCTCGTCGACTCCGCGACCGGCGAGGTGCTGAGGTCGTACGACTCCGGCACTTACGGCGGCCGGCTACTGGTCGCGTGCGGTAACAGGCGGGCGAGCGTCTGCCCGACCTGCGCGCGTATCTACCGGGCCGACACGTACCACCTGATCCGGACCGGGCTCGTCGGCGGCAAGTCGGCTCCCGTTTCGATCGGCGGGCACCCGCGGGTGTTCGCAACGCTGACCGCTCCCGGGTTCGGGGCCGTCCACACGCGGCGAGAGCGGGAGGGTCGGGTACGGGTCTGCCGACCGCGTCGGTCGGGGGAGCGCTGCCCGCACGGGACGGCGGTCGGCTGCCCGGTACGGCACACGGCCGATGATCCGCGGCTCGGGGAGGCGCTGTGCCCGCGCTGCTACGACTACGCCGGCGCCGTGCTCTGGCAGGCGTTCGCCGGTCGGCTCTGGCATCGCTTCGTCCTGGAGTTGCGTCGAGAGATCGCTCGACGGGTCGGCGTCGACCGTGCGCGGTTGGCGGAGTCGGTCCGGCTGTCGTACGCGAAGGTCGCGGAGTACCAGCGGCGTGGCCTCGTCCACTTCCACGCTGTGATCCGACTCGACGGCCCGGACGGTTCCGAGTCGGCTCCGCCCGGTTGGGCGACCACCGAACTCCTCGCCGACGCCGTGTCGGCTGCGGTCGGTCGGGTTCGGCTGGTTGCTCCCGGTGCACCGGTCGTCGGGCGGCGGACCCTGCGGTTCGGGGCTCAGGTCGACGTGCGACCGATCGCGGAGTTCGGCGCCGGGCAGCTCACTTCGGCCGCTGTGGCGGGCTACATCGCCAAGTACGCGACCAAAGGTGCGGAGGCTGCCGGCGCGGTCGACGGACGTATCCGCAATGCCCGGGAGTTGGTTCTCCTGCCGGTACGGCGACACGTCCTCCGAGCTGTGGCTACGTGCTGGTGGCTCGGCGGCCTGCCCGACTTCGAACCGCTCGGCCTGCGCCGCTGGGCCCACATGCTCGGGTACGGCGGCCACTTCTCCACCAAGTCCCGCCGCTACTCGACCACCCTCACGGCGCTGCGGGCTGCCCGCGCCGACCATCGGGCGGAGGAACAGCGCGTCGGGCTCGGCCTCGGGGATCGCTCTACCGCCACGGTCGGGAACTGGCGCTACGCCGGCCGCGGCTACTCGCCGGAGGCGGCTCTCCTCGCCGCCTCTGTACGGGCAGGAGGTGGCCGGGATGGTGGCGCGTGAGCGGAGAGCCGACCTGCTGACCGTCCGGGAGGTGCTGGACGAGTTGGGCGGCGTCTCCCGGCGAACGTTCTACCGCTGGCGGGAGTTGGGCCTCGCTCCGAGCTGCATCCGACTGCCGAACGGAGAGCTGCGGGTCCGGCGGACGGTGCTGAACGCGTGGCTGGAGGACCGGGCGGAGGGAGCCGCGTGAAGTCGTACAAGGTCTCCGTCTGGAAGATCAGCGAGAACAAGACCACGAAGCGGCTGACCTACATCGTGCGCTGGGTGGTGGGCGGCCAGACGTTCAGCGAGTCACACAAGACGAAGGCGCTCGCGGACCGCTTCCGGTCGAAGCTGCTGCGGGCGGTGGAGAAGGGCGAGCCGTTCGACACAGTCTCTGGACTGCCGGATTCGCTGCGAGGTGGCAAGGCTGCGCTGTCGTTCCTCGATCTGGTCTTGCGCTACCTGGACCACCGTTGGGCGGACGCGTCGGCCAAGCACCGGGACAGCATGACCGACGCCCTGGCCGTGGTTGTGCCCGTCCCGGTCAAGGCGACGCGTGGCCGCCCGTCGCCTGAGGTGCTGCGTCGAGCGCTGCGCTCGTACGTGCTGCCTCCGCCGCGGCGCAAGCGGGAGCGGCCGACGGAGATCGTGGCGGCCGTCGCCTGGATCGAAAAGGCGTCGTTACCGGTGGCCGAACTGGGAGAGCTGTCGCGGGTGCACGAATTGATCGATGCGCTCGGGCGGAAGCTGGACGGTCAGCCGGCGGCTACGCAGACGTACCGTCGTCGCCGGGCGGTCGTCTTCAACGCGCTGGAGTACGCGGTCGAATTGGAGGTGCTGCCGTCCAACCCCCTCACCCGGGTTCGTCGTAAGCGCGGGAAGCGAGCGGTCCAGGAGGTGGACCGTCGGGTCGTGGTCAACCCGCGCCAGGCCCGCGAACTCCTCACCGCCGTGACTTACGTGGGTCGCTACGACCGGGCCAGCGGGCGTCGGCTCCGGGCGTTCTTCGGCTGCCTGTACTACGCGGCCATGCGCCCGGGGGAGGCGCTGGGACTCCGCCGCTCGGACTGCACTCTTCCGCGAACGGGTTGGGGCCGCATCGAGTTGACGGAGACCCGGCCCACGGCGGGTAAGGCGTGGACGGATTCGGGCGAGGCACACGACCGCCGCGGCCTGAAACAGCGGGAGAAGGGGGAGGCGCGCGTCGTCCCGATTCCGCCTCCGCTGGTGGTCCTGCTCCGGGACCACGTGGAGGAGTTCGGTACGGCGGATGACGGTCGGCTCTTCCAGAGCGAGTACGGCAACGTGGTGGCGGCGTCCTCGTACTCCCGAGCCTGGAAGCAGGCCCGGGAGCTGGCTTTCACCCCGAGCCAGGCAGCATCGGTCATGGCGGCTCGCCCGTACGACCTCCGTCACGCGGGCGTCTCCCAGTGGCTCAACTCGGGAGTGCCAGCGCCAGAGGTCGCAGCGCGGGCTGGCCACTCGGTGGACGTGCTCCTCAGGATCTACGCCAAGTGCATTGACGGCCAGGAGGCCGAGATGAACGACCGGATCATGCAGGGGCTAGGGGAGGCGGACGGCCTGGCCCACTGATACGACGAGTTGACCAACGAACGAGAGCCCTGGACCGCCTTTGGTCCGGGGCTCCGGTCTTTCCTCGTGTGGGCCGACGATCACGTCTGGAGGCCGCCTGGTTAGGCTCCGGCCATGGCGAACGATCTCGGCTTCACCTGCTCGTGTTGTGGGGAGTTCCACACGGAGCTTCCGATGAACTACTCGACCGTGGCTCCTGATGTGTGGCATCAGAGTTTCGCGGACGATCCGGACAGCATGCTCTCCTCCGAGCAGTGCGTCATCAAGGGCCAGCACTTCTTCATCAAGGGCTTGGTCGAGATACCGGTCCTCGGTGGGGACAAGTCCTTCTCTTGGGGCGTCTGGGTTTCTCTGAGTCGAGACAACTACGCCCGTGCGGTGGAAAGGTGGAACACGCCCGGCCGCGAAGCAGAGAAGCCGTACTTCGGCTGGCTGACTACTGAGCTGAGCCTGTACTCGCCCAGCACCCTCGATCTGAAGACGAACGCCCACACTCGTCCTGTCGGTCAGCGTCCCTTCATCGAGCTGGAGCCGACGGACCACCCCTTGGCAGTCGAACAGCGCACCGGTGTCACCATGGACCGCGTGCGGGAGATCGCGGAGATCGCTCTCCACCCGGGCGTCCGCCACTGATTCATCGCCTCGTGGGCGACGTGGTTTCCGGCGCCACGTGCGGGCGTCGGAGACCCGTGAAACGCTCTCCAACCCGTTACGAAGTACCCGAAGATCAACACGCTATTACAACGTGATCACCGTCAGACGGTTGCCCCCAGCCGCATCCACCCGCACACGTACAAAGACCCCGCACCCAGCAACGAGGCTGGTGGCGGGGTCTTTCGGCACTTCCTGCGAAGTGCCCCCGGCAGGATTCGAACCTGCGCACACGGCTCCGGAGGCCGTTGCTCTATCCCCTGAGCTACGGGGGCGACGGGAAGAACATTAGCAGGTTGGGGAGGGTGGACGTGTACGGGGT
>NZ_JACEGK010000085.1:0-18635 GCF_056859195.1 Streptomyces sp. NH27 | reverse complement strand
TCCTCCCGCGATGCGCTCTCAACGTCCATGCCCCATGCCCAACACCCACCTACGACAACGCGGCCGGTCCGTGCCGACGGCCGACGCGCCCGTTGTCGTACCCCTGTGATGGGGTGGAGTCGGAAGGCAACAAGCAAGCATGGAACGAGCGAGGAGCAGTGGGGGAGATGGGCGAGCGTACGCGGTGGCGGCCGTTCCTGGAGCGGTGGAGCGCGGAGTGGATCAGGGCGCACGACCCGGAGCAGGACGTGCCGCTCGCGGAGGAGGTCGTGCGGGACACCTGGCTCGGGTTCGCGCCGGCGAGCGAGGCCGAGGTGGCCGCGGCCGAGGCCCGGCTGGGACACCGACTGCCGCCCTCGCTCCGGGAGTTCCTGCTCATCACCAACGGGTGGCGGCACGCGGGTGAGTTCATCTACCGGCTGGCCGGCACCGACGAGTTGGCGTGGCTGCGGGACACCGACGACCGCACCTGGATCGAGGTGTGGGAGGACCTAGCGGCAGACAACGCCGAGGACGAGGAGGACGAGTACGAAGACGAGGATGAGGATGAGGATGAGGAGGACGACGAGGAGGACGAGTACGAGGACGGCGACGTGGTGTCCGAAGCCGATGAGGCGAGGATCCTCGCGCGTTCGCTGCGGCTGTCCCTCGAGGGTGACTCCGCCGTCATGCTGCTCGACCCTGACGACGTGGACGAGGACGGCGAGTGGGCGGCGTACTGGCTCACGTCCTGGTCCGGCATGGGGCCCGAGCGGTACGACTCGTTCCTCGACCTCATGAAGCATCAGTGGGTGTCCTTCCAGGCCCTGCGCAAGCCGCCCGGCACCACCCGCGACCACTGGGACGCGGAGGTCGAACGGGCCCGCCGCGAAGCGCTGGCCGGCGCGGTGGACGAGCCGCTCGCGCTGTTCGACCAGGCGCACGAGTACGGCTGCGAGCGCGCCGACGTGCTGAGCGCACAGATGAAAGCACTGCTCGGCGACTGGCGCGGCACCATCGCGAACCTGCTGTGGCACGTCCCGGGAGGTGACGACCTCCTCCTCGGCCCGCTGTTCGCCACGGAACTCCTGCCATTGCTGGTCCGGCACGACCAACTCGCCCACCAGCACGACCTGCGGCCCCTGCCGCGCCTCAAGGAGCAGGCGCCCGAACCGGTGCGCGCGCTCATCGCCGACCATGAGGCCCGTTCGGCCGAGCCGGGCTTCCGACTCACCTTCGGCGGGCCGGAGTTCGATGCCGCCGTGCACGCCGTCGCCGACCGACTCGCCGCACACCCCGCCTTCCAGGCCCCCGACGAGCCGCCGTCCGGTACGGGCCCGCTCGTCGTGACCCTCTACGCGGAAGGCGCCGGCCCGGTCCCCGAATCAGGCCCGCTCTCCGACCCCGACAAGGTCCGAGCGACCCGCGAGGCCCTGTGCGAGGAGGCGTGGCCCGAACTCCGGGCGGCGCTGCACCTGTGGCGCCCGGTGAGCGAGGACCACATCGCCCCGATATCCCTGCTGGCCGACCCCGTCCTGGCCCAGTTGATCACCCCGGAGCGCGGCCGCGAGATCCTCACCACCCCCCGCGGCGCGGACCCCGGCGTCACTTCTTGATCAACTTGCCGTTCGCGTCGAGTCCGTGGTCCTGCCAGTAGAGGTCCCACTTGTCGCCGACGCGCTTCGGAACCTGCCCCTTCGGGTAGCGGACGGTGCCCGTCGGCGGCTCCTTCCCCTTGGTGACGCACTGGCTGCCGCCGTCCGGCCCGACCGCCTGGACCGGATACTCGTTCGACGTGCACTCGCGATCCCGCAGGTCCACGCTGCACGCCGTGCTCACAGCCATGACCGCGGCGCTCGCGAGCACCACGGCGACCGTCGACGATCGCAACCTGCGCCTGCCCGTCGCCCCCGCGGCGCCGCCCCGGCTTCGGCCGTCCTTCTCCATCATCTGCTCCCGTGTTCGATGGGACCAGCCTGCCGGGGCGAGGAGCATCCCTCATCGGCTCGCCTACTCAACCGGCAATGAGTAGCAGCGCACGCCCGACCCCAGGGGCGACGCACAGCGGTACGGGCGCCGGCGGAGCGGATGCCCACGAACCTCGGGGCACCCGCTCCGGACTGCTCGTTCCCCGCCTCGGCGGAGGGTGCGGGACGGCCCGCGGCGTACTCAGCCGCCGGCAGCCCGCACCAGGCCGGGCCGCACGTGGGTCGCCGCCTTCGCCCCGCCCGCCAGGGCCGCCGCCTCGGTCGGGAAGTCCCCGTAGATGACGATGACGCCGCCCATGCGGACGTCGACCTGGTACGTCCGCACCCCGTCATCCGGCCTGGCCGTCGGGCTGTCGCTGCCGCCGTCCCACGTCGTGGTCTCCATGACGAACGCCTCGTCCCCCAACTCGGCCTTGGTCAGGCGGAAGCGCAGCGTCTGGGGAGCGACGGGCCTGAACCCGACCGCGGAAACCGTGGTCTGCGGGCACGTAGCCGCCTCGGCCCGCCTCAGCGCCATGTAGCGCGCCGCCTGATCGCGGCGCATGGTGACGAGTTGCTCGACCGGACCGGACGCGGGTGCTTCACCCGGAGCGTGCGGCTGCATGAACTGAACGGCACGGGGAGCGTGCATCCGGTACATCTCCGCCACCGTGTCCTTGGCACCGGCCGGGCAGTCGGCCGCCAACTCGCCCTTCTCCGGCGCCATCCCGGTCCCGAGTTGACCGGTCGTGCCCGGATGGCCGCCCTCGGAGTCGAGCAGCATGGGCACCAACTCCCTTGCTGTGAAGACCTTCGAGGCCGCGGGCTTCCCGTCCAGCCCCTCCACGCGAGCTGTCGGTGCCGAGGCCGCCGGTGACTTCGGCGCACCACCACCGGCTGCTTCATGGCCGCAAGCAGCCGTGAACAGGGCCAGCGCCGCAACACTGATCACCGCCACTGGACTTCGCACGTTTCCTCCCCTGTCGGACGCGCGTCGGCCGCCCCCGCCCCGTGGGCAGACACGGCCGACCAGAGCTCACCTTCCCAGGCAAAACGCGCGGCAGGGAAATCACTCGGCCACTTCTTCCGAACGCCTCTTCCCGACACATCTGCGGAACGTCCTCCCGGAACGCCCCCCCCCGAAGCCCTCGCCGAAGCCCTCGCCGCCCGGACCACTCGAAGAACGGCCCGTCGTCCCCGGAGCGGATGCGCGCCCACATCTGCCCCGGGATGGCCTCAACCAGTCGCGGTTGCAGGGTCGTTGGTGCTCGCCGCACCGGTCTCCACGTGCCCGGCGAACCGCCGCACATACGCGGCGTCGGCGCTGGAGGTGACCGTGACGTCGTACCAGTGGTTGCCGGCGGCCACGCCCCAGCCCGGGACGCTCCGCGAGCCGCCCGCCGCGACGGTGTACGTGTACTGCTCGGTGGGCGCGTACGCGTCGGTCGCGGTGAACGTGACCTCGCCGGCACCGGGGTTGCTGAACACCAAGGTGACCTGGCCGGCGGAGGCATCGTGCCGGGCGGTCACCTCGGGGCCGACCGAACCCGCCGTGCCGGCCATCCGGCGCAGGAAGCCGTTCGGCCCGTAGACCGAGAAGTCGTACGGGGACGAGGCGCCGGGCATCGCCCAGGTGTCGGCGAGGGCCTTGCCCGCCTCGACCGTGTACGGCCAGGGACCGTCCGAGCGCACCGCGGAGGTGACGAGGAAGGCCGCACCCGCCGTGCCGAGGTTGCTGAAGGTGAACTGCATACGCCCGTCGACCGGTTCGGTGTCGGCGGCCAGGTCGTACGGCAGCGCGCGGGCGTTGCGCAGGCCGGCCTCCTGCTTGGGCACCGTGCCGGTGGCCGGCGGGGTCGGGACGTAGTCGCCGGGGTTGTCGTGGTTCGGTGGGACGTAGCCGCCGGTGCCGGGGAGCGTGGGCGAGGCGGTGTCGCTGCGGGTGAAGTCGAAGGCGGCGGTGAGGTCGCCGCAGACCGCGCGGCGCCACGGCGAGACATTGGGGTTGTGCACGCCGAACCGCTTCTCGATGAACTGCACGATCGAGGTGTGGTCGAAGGTCTGGGAGCAGACCCAACCGCCCGTGCTCCAGGGCGACAGGACCAGCATCGGTACCCGCGGCCCGAGCCCGTACGGCCCTTCGGCGTACCCGGACAGGCCGCCGGTGTACAGGTCCTGGGTGACGTCGGCGGTGGACAGGCCACGGGCAGCCGACGCGGGCGGGAACGGCGGGACCACATGGTCGAAGAAGCCGTCGTTCTCGTCATAGGTGAGGAAGACGGCGGTACGGCTCCACACGTCCGGGTCGGCGGTGAGCGCGTCCAGCACCTGGGAGACGTACCAAGCACCGTAGTTCGCAGGCCAGTTGGGGTGCTCGCAGAACGCCTCGGGGGCGACGATCCAGGAGACCTGCGGCAGCTTCCCGGCCAGCACGTCGGCCTTGAGCTGGTCGAAGTAGCCGTCACCGCTGTTGACGTCGGTGCCGGTGACGGCCTTGTCGTACAGCGGGTTACCGGACTGGGCGTTGCGGTACTGGTCGAAGTAGAGCAGCGAGTTGTCCCCGTAGTTGCCGATGAAGGCGTCGCTGGTCCAACCCCAACCACCCGATGCGTCAAGGCCGGTGCCGGTGTCCTGGTAGACCTTCCACGAGACACCCGCGCTCTCCAGGATCTCCGGGAAGGTGGTCCAGCCGTAGCCCGCCTCCTCGTTGCCCAGCACCGGGCCACCGCCCTGACCGTCGTTGCCCGCGTAACCGGTGTACATGTAGTAGCGGTTGGGGTCGGTCGAGCTGAGCATCGAGCAGTGGTACGCGTCGCAGATGGTGAACGCGTCGGCGAGGGCGTAGTGGAAGGGGATGTCCGCCCGGGTGAGGTACGCCATCGTCGTGGTGCCCTTGGCGGGAAGCCAGTTGTCGTAGTCGCCGCCGTTCCACGCCTGGTGCGTTCCGTACCACGTGTGGTCGAGATCCTGGATGAACTGCAGTCCCAGGTTGTCGGCATTCGGCCGGAACGGCAGCGTCTCGTGCCCGAAGGAGTCCGCCTGGTGGAACACCGTTTTCCCACTCGGCAGCATGGCCGGGCGCGGGTCACCAAAGCCGCGAACCCCGCGCAGAGTACCGAAGTAGTGGTCGAACGAACGGTTCTCCTGCATGAGGACGACGACGTGCTCCACGTCCTCAAGGGTCCCGCTCCCCGCGGCGGCCGGAATCGCGGCGGCCTTGGCGATGCCACCCGTGAGCACGGACGCGGCAGCGGTACCGCCGACGAGCTGGAGGAACCTTCGACGGTCGATGTTGGGCACGAGTAGCTCTCCTGACGGTCCGGTGGGGGCGGCCCAGGCAGCGGATATGCCTGCGCGATTGTGCGCGCTGAGGCGGTTTTCACGACATACCCGATCAGGGATGTCGCGCACACGATGATGGTGACGGCCCGCGCATGGTGTCAATGACACGTGAACAAGCCATGCCCCGCCGCCACGCTGGAACTGCCGCCCGGTACCGCCCCCTCGGTGCCGTCCCCTCGGTGCCGCCACCGCCGTCCCACGTCGTGGCCCCCTCGACGAACGACTGGTCCCCCAACTCCGCTGTGTACTGGCGGAATCGCACGGTCCGGGAGCAACGGGAAGCGAGCGCGGATGTCAGCGCGGACGTCGGCGTGAGAGCAGGCGCAGACGTCGGCGCGGACGTCGAGGTAAGTCGAGGTAGGTCGAGGTAGAAAGTCGCTCCCGGAGGCCACGGCTGCGTGAACTGAATGGCACGGGGGCCTGGACGCGTTACAGCCCGGCCGCAGCTCAGGCCGAGAAGAGCGAGCACCCTCCGCGTCAGCGCCTCCGCGCCACCCGTACGACGTGGACCAGCACCATGCAGAAGAAGACGAAGCAGACCGTCGACAGCACGGCAAGCACGTTCTGGGTGTCACCCGCAGCCGTTTCCGCCGCCCTCCAGGCGAACACACCCGTCAGGACGAAGAACACGGCTGCCCAGCCGACCGGCCATCGAAGCCGCGAAGCGCGCGCGTACCCGGGACCCGCCGGACCCCTGCCGGTCCCGGCCCGTACCGCTCCGTGAGCGTGAGTGCTCGGTGAGTTCATGACGAACCTCCAGGCATCGCCGGCGGCCCTCGGGCCGGCCGCACAGGGGCGGAGCGTCGGGGGGCACCTCCCGCCAGGTAGACGGACGCCGGAGCGGTCGGTCCCCAACGAGACCATCCCCTACGGCGGACTCGGCACCCCACACCAACGGGCAGCCCGCACCCTCATCGCAGCAGCCCACAGCCGCGCTGTTCGTGTCCAGCCCCACCATTCTCCCGCGCGCGCCGAGCATGCGCACATTCGGAATGACCCCCTCCCCCCGCCGAACCTGGCCACAGGTTGGCCACACGCACTGGCCAGCCACGGGCCATACGCAGGCCAGGGTGGGACACCAGACACGCCGATGGGGTGCCCATCATCTTGGGCACCCCATCTGACCTGCTCACACAACTACCTCTGCGGAAGCTGTGGGATTTGAACCACGGTGAAATCGCTGCCATGACGTTTTTCAAGACCGCTCGACGTGCGCGAGGCGGAACGGGCCCGGCCTGCGCAAACACAGCCGACCACCGTCCATCGCGCCTCGCGTGGGCCACCGGTTGGCCACGACAAGAATTCAGGCGACATAAAGCTCGTCCGTCCCACCGAGAACCGGCGTCTGTGGCAGCAAGCGCACCCCGGCCCAACTACGCTCGGGCAAAGGTAACTTGATGGACGATTAGACCGGGCCCACCCGGTAGGCCGCGTGATTAACTCAGCGGGGGCGAGGCCCAGCAGCACCAGCACGCCAAGACGGCCACCACTCACGCAGAAATGCCCGAAATGGCCGAACTTGCAGAAGTGAGTAAAAACAAGCCTGCCGCTCCATAAAACCGCAGGCCACGGAGTGTGCTCCCCGCGCATGCGGGGCTGCCCGGGCGTCCAGGTGCGGCACTTCCGGGGCAGCACCGTGCTCCCCGCGCATGCGGGGCTGTTCCCCGCTCATGTGGGGACGGTCTACCCGTCGGCCGCGTCCCGCGCCGGCGGCAGCAGAAGGTCACGGGTCGGATGGATGTCGCCCGTCACGGAGCCGCTGACGCCGAGGTCCACCCGGGCCGTTTCGTGGAAGGCGTTGATCGCCGCGAAGACCGCGCGGTTGCGGGCGCGCCAGTCGTCCAGGGTGCCTGGGGTCTTGCCGGTGGCCTGCCAGTCGACTTCCAGGGTGGTCGCGTTCAGCGCGTGGGCGGCCTCGATGACCTCGTCGCCGGCCAGGAGCATGATGCGTTCGAAGGCGCGGCCGCGGAGGTGGGTGGCTTCGTAGAGGTCGGCGCGTTGGCGGGACTCGGGATCGTCGCTGACGCGGATGCCCTCGCGGTGTTCGTAGAGCTCGACGGCGAGGTAGACGGCGGCGCGGACGCGGTCGATGTAGTTCTCGTACGCTTCGAGCTTCTTCGTATCCCAGCGGGTGAGCAGCTCGCGGCGGATGCGCTGGCGCTCGGTCCAGTAGGTGGTGACGTAGGTCGTGAGGGCGCCCAGGAGGACCGCGGCGATGGTCAGCAGCTGCTCGGACGTGCTCAAGCCCACCCCCGGCCAAGAGTCGTAAAGACGTCTTGAGGATTTTAGGAGGGTGGAGGGGCGCGAGGGAACGGATCTGCGGTTTCCGGGCTGCGGGGTTCTGGGTTGCCACGGGTGCCCGCCCGTAGTGTGGGGGTCCTGGCGGCGTGCGGAGGAGCGAACCGATGAGCAATCCCCCTACGGAGGCCCTGGTCACCCTCGGCCGCTGGTACGTGCGCAACGCCCCCGGCACGTTCGGCAAGGGCCCGTTGGCCGGCCGCTGGCTGAACCCCCACCTGAAAGACGAACCACGCAGGCGCGTCACCGAGACCGTGAGCGGCGCGCGCTTCGCCGTGGATACGCAGGACCTCATCCAGCGCTATTTGTATTTGTTCGGTACGTGGGAGCCACGCATGACGCACTGGCTCCAGAACCGCCTGGGCCCGGGGGACACGTACATCGATGTCGGCGCGAACGTGGGCTACTTCAGCGTGCTCGCCTCACAACTCGTCGGCCCCTCCGGCCATGTCGTCGCCATCGAGGCGTCGCGGCCGTTCCTGGACCGCGTCGAGCAGAACGCGCGGCTCAACGGCTGCACGAACGTCCGCGCCGTGCACACCGCCGTCTCCGACAAGGACCAGAAGCTCACGTTCATCCTCGCCAGCTCGGCGAACCTGGGCGCCAACAGCATCGTCCCCTGGGACGGCCCGACGGAGTCCGTCTTCGACATCGAGGCTCACCCGCTCCCCGACGTGCTGACCGACGAGGAGATCGCCCGGGCCCGGGTCGTCAAGATCGACGTCGAGGGAGCGGAGGGCAGCGTCGTACGGGGCATGGCACCCATGCTCGAACGGCTACGGCCCGACGCCGAGGTCACCGTCGAGGTCACGCCGGAACGCATGGAACAACTCGGCGACTCCGTGGAGGAGTTGCTCGACACGATGCGCGGTGCCGGCTTCCACGTGTACCGGCTCGCCAACGAATACGCCGCCGCCACCTACCCGACCGCGCTGCGCGGAGCCTCCGCCGTACCGGTCCGGTGGCGCGGCCCGGTCACCGGCGAGAGCGACCTCGTCTTCTCACGCGTCGACGCGGAAACGCTTCCCTGATGCGGGATCGACCGCCAGCTCCCTTGCGGTGACGCAGGCGCCACGACCGCGCCGCCAACAACCACGCAGCCGTCACCGACCATTTCGCACCACAGCGGTGCGCTTCCCCGTACGCCGGCTCGCACGCTCCTTGGCCGCGGGTTGAGCGTCGGCTGCCTGCTGCCTGGCTGCTTCCTCCCGATACATGTCGGCCGCCGTCTCGATCACGCCGAGAGAGGCGTCGGGGGGCAGGGCCGCGGCCAGCAGCAGGTCGTAGGTGAGGTGGGCAAGCGCGGTGATTGCGGGGTCCGTGCCATAGGTGCCGGTGTGGTGGCTGGTGAAGTGAGCAGCGGGAGTCTCGTCGGCGAACGTCATCACGCGCAGCGCACCTTCCATGGCGGTCGGATGCGGAGTGACGATGAGGGGAAGGAGATTGAGCGTGACACGCTCGCTGCGGACGAGTGCGGCGAGGTGGTCGAGCTGCCCGGCCATGGCAGTAGGACCGCCGAGGGGGCGGCGGAGGGCGGCTTCGCCGACGACGGCGGTGTAGCGAGGACCATGCGGGTCGAGAAGGACGGGGGTGCGGGACAACCGCGCTTCCCAGCGGTGGCGTTGGACGCGGTCGGCGAACACGGAAGCGTAGGTGTCGGAGATGGCCCGCGCGTAGGCGTCGGTCTGGAGCAGGCCGGGGATGAGCGCGGCGTCCCACTCGCGGATGGCGACGGCGAGCCATTCCCACTCGGCCAGCGAGGTGAGGCGGGTGGGCCTGGGCGCGGAGCGGGCGACTGCGACGTTGCGTTCGAAGAAGCCGCCCGTGTCGAGGAGTCCGTCCACAAGGCCGGCCAACTCGTCGGGCAGTCGTCGCTCCCCCTGCTCGATCCGGGCAAGGAAGGACAGCTCGATGTGGAGCTTGTCCGCCAACTCCCATAGCGCCAGGCCCTTCCGCTCCCGGTAGTACCGCAACTCCGCGCCGTACAGCGCCCGCGCGGACAGCGTGGTGTCCAGCTTCTTCGTTGCGAAGCGACCGGATTTGGCCATGTCAAAGCTCCTTAAGGTATATGTGATGACGGCGCATCCGCCCGCCTCCATCGCGCCGGGGATGGAGCGTGGTGGCGGGCGGACATCGCTACCCGGCTGCCGCGGGCGACACCGGGGGCTCGGGGTCGGGCGAGAGCGACGCCGGCGGCCCAGGCTCAGGCCCAGGTCGAGACGGCGCATTGTTGCGTTTGCGTTCCAGGACGACGATCGGGCAGTTCAGCGCCTCGGCGATCTTCAAGAGGTTCGCCGGGGTGGCGCTGCGCCAGCCCGACTCGATCTCGCCCATCAACTGCTCGGAGATGCCGACGAGATCGGCCAGCGCCCGCTTGGTCAGCCCGGACTTCTCCCGCGCCCAGGTGATCGCCTCGGGCTCCTGGTAGAGCCGCGCCGGACGCCTGCGGGTACGTCTCCCAACGGGCTGGGCCGTACGCCTCATCAAGGCTGCACCGTCTCCTTGCAGTGGTAAGCGGCCCAGTCCTCGCGGGCGGCAACCAGTCGGGGCAGTACGTCACCTTCGAGGTAGTCGGCGTGGGTGCGCAGCTTCGCGGCCAGTTCGGCAAGGGCGACCGGCGTCAGACCGATCGCCCAACAGTCCTGCCCGACCTGGATGTTGGCGACCGGCACGCATGGCTCATCAAGAACTTCGGGGTCGGGATAGGGGTGGCACGCGATCTCGCCGTGGAACGACTCCATCTCGTGTGGCCGGCGGGCACCGCCCTCACGGGTGAAGGCGGTCAAGGTCACGCCTCGGAAGGCCCTGCGGTGTGCGATGTCGACAAGCGTGACGTGAAAACTCTCAGGGTCGAGACCGGTCTCGCTGGGGTCGTCCTCCGCCCAGTCGGGGAGGTAGCCATACGCGGTAATGCCGTTGGTCGTGGTGATCTGCCACGTACGGGCCTGGTCGGTCGCGCATAGCGAGGCAGCCGTGGTGCCCATGCTCATCGTTGTAGTCCCTTTCCTTGGTCGAGGTGTTGCTGTGCGGGAACCGGTGACTCAGGAGCAGAGCCGAGATCAGGAGGCGTTCCGCCGCTCGATCGCGCGGTCGGTGAAGAACTGAACGGCCTGGGACAGCCGTACGGCGTCGGCCTCGTCGTCCTCATCCGGCGTCGGAAGCCGTTCCCCGCGGCTCTCCGCCACGCGCAGCACGTCCGTGAGGGCCATGCACAGGTGGGAGACGATCGCGCGCAAGTCACTCTCGGGAGGGACCCGTTCGCCCGTGTACTTCTGCACGTTCTCCAGCAGGTCCCGGCTCATACCAAGTTGGACCGCTTCCAGGTTGTCCGCGAGACGGGACAGGAACGACGAGCCGTCGGCGTCGGTGTCCAAGTAGCACGGCTTCCCATCAACCCCGAGCCACGGCAGGAGCCGCATCATCTCGCCGCCTCCTTCTCGTCGGCCCACGTAGCCCCTACCGGCTCTACGGTGAAGGCGACTTCGGCACGGTCACCCGGCAGTACGACGTGGACGCAAGCGAGCGTCCGGCCGTCGTCGGCCGTGACCGTCCGGTGGATAGCGAGCACTGGCGTACGGGCGGTGATCCGCAACGACCCTGCTTCCGCACCGGTGGGAAACCGGGCGGTGACCTGGTCGAAGCTGCGCACCTCCGAACCGCCGACCGCCAACGCGACCGCGAGGCCGTCGAGGATGTCGTCGCCCCACGCCGAGGAGCCGGTCGGAAGGGCCCGGCCACCGGACACCGCGTGCGGCACGTGCACGTGCACCAGAGCTTGCGGCGCGTCCTCCCGGTGGCTGAGGCACACATACTCGGTGATGGGATCGTCGGGCAATCCGCCCAGGTGGGAGGCCAGTTCACCGGCCGCCGTCCGTTCCATGGTGCTGACGATGATGTCGAAGGCATCGGTGCCGGCACTGCCGGGGTACGTAAGGCGTACGGCCGGCTGGCAGATGAAGTTACCGCGACCTTGGAACTTCGCAACCAGCCCCTCGGCCCGCAACACTTCCAACGCGTCGCGGAGGGTCGGCGTACTCACGTGGTACCGCGCAGCCAGCCGCGTTTCCGGGGGAAGCCGCTCCCCCACCGCGTACTCACCCGCAGTGATCCGTCTGCGCAGGTCGTCGGCAACGACCTGATGGCGGGCGGTCATAGAACCGCGGCCTCCGCCCCTGCCCGGTTGTCCACACGGCGCCGCATCCATTCCTCGGCGCTGAGGACATATGGGCGAACGAGTGAATGATCTTCCGCGCGCAACAAAAGAATCTGCTCGCGTTGCAGGCTTGGCGCCCTACTGTCCTCGCCGTGCGTCGTGGGGACCGACGAAACCGGCGCTCGGAAGCGACGCCGGTGGCGGCCTCTCGACGGAAATTGCCGCAGTGAAATCCACAGGACAATCCTGGCAAGATATTCGAACATGCTGTCACCTCCTATTGGTTGTCCGACCTCTTCGCGAAGTCACTCGGTGCGGCGACGTGTTTGCGGATGACGACCCACACCACATCGCCCCACCTGCTGTTATGCGTGGCTCCGAAGGTGTCGGCCGAGTCGAGGACGTCAAGCGCGGAGACCGCGGCTTGCCAAACCTCGTCCGTGATCGCCTCGGGTATCTGCGCCCTGATGGACACGTAGTCCCCGTACTCCGTCAGCTCCGGATGGAATCCCAGTGCCGCGAGCGCGCTACACACACCGGCGGCACGCACTTCAGGTGGGGGACACAAGACACTCCTCCGCCGTCGCTCGATCACCTTGAGTGAAGGTAGTCACTAGCTTAGAGCTAGTGACTAGAATGTCAACATGCCTGTGCAACCGCCTTATCTGCGGATCGCCGATGTGCTTCGGGCCCACATCACGAACGGGAACTGGCTCCCCGGAGACCGGCTGCCGTCCCGCGGCGTGCTGGCTCAAGAGTGCGGAGTCGGCGAGAACGTCGTCCGGCGTGCGCAAGAGTTGCTGATCGCCCAGGGCCTTCTGGAAGGGCGCACCGGCTCAGGTACGTATGTCGCAAGACGACGGGAGCGCCTTCGCGTCGTCCGATCCAGGCACCCTGGCCAGGCAGCGGGTTCGCCATTTCGCTCCGACATGGCCGAACTCGGCAAGCAAGCCACGTGGGAGAGCAGAAGCGAGGCAAAAGTGCCTGCCCCGCCCGGCATCGCCGATCGCCTCGGCATCAGCGAGGGGGAGCTCTGTGTCCGTACGGCCTACGAGTTCATGGCTGACGGCAAACCAGTGCAGCTGTCGACCAGTTGGGAGCCGTACAGCCTAACCGCGGGCACTGTCGTGGTCCTTCCGGAGGCCGGCCCGTACGCCGGAAAGGGCGTAGTGAGCCGTATGGCCAAGATCGGTATCACGATCACGCATGCAGTCGAGATCCCGGAGCCCCGTGTGGCGACAGCAGAAGAGGCCATCCTCCTGGGCACGCCGATGGCCTCGTTCGTCACTCACATTCACCGGACGTACTACAGCGACAGCGGCCAACCGGTGGAGACTGCGGACATCATTGTTCCCGCTGCCGCCTGCGAGGTCGTCTATGAAGTGATGGTCCATCCCGACCCGGAGAACCTCACCTGACGCTGAGCAGCGCCTCGACTCGGGCCGCCACCACGGCCATCCGCGCTTCGCGCTCTGCCTCATCCGTGTGGCTCGGCTGAGCCGTGGCCTGGCCCTCCCACTTGCGGTAGAGCAGGCCGTACTCCCGGGTGAAGTGGCCACGGGCGATCGCGTTGAGCGCCAGGAGGAGGCCCGTGTCCTCAGAAGCCGGCAAGGCCATCCAGCCGCCCAGAGCGAGGAGAAGGTCGCGGCGGACGAAGAGGGTCGCCGGGTGGACCTGCGCGCGGAAACCATTCGCCTTCCAGTAGTCGACGACAGCGCCGCGGGCGATCGGACCACCGTCCGGGTCACCGTCGAAACCGGCGGTGGAACCGTCGGGGAGAAGGTCGAGGACGCGGGATGTGGCCCAGCCGAGGTCGGGGTCAGCTTCGAGAAGAGCCAGGTCGCGGGCGAGGGCGCCCGGGGTCAACTGGTCGTCGGCGTCGAGGACTTTGACGTACGGGCCGGAGGCGTACGCGAGGGCAATCGTGCGGGCGACGCCGGGACCGCCGGGCCGGCCCTGGTGGAAAGTGACCCGGGGGTCGTCCGGGACGTGGGGCCGTACGGTGTCGCTCCGGCCGTCTTCCTGGATGATCCAGTGCCACTCCCAGCCGTCCGGCAACTCCTGGGCGCACAGCGACTTGTAGGCGTCCGCGAGGTAGGGCGCGGAGGGTGCGTGGACGGCGGTGATGACGTCGATGCGGCAATCCGCCATGGCGGTCACCACCTTCCCAGTTCGGTGACGAAGGTCATTTCCGTGCGGTCGCCCGGCAGCCGGACGAAGGAGTGCTCAACCACCCGCCCGTCGGTGTCGTACGACGTCTTGCCGAGGACGATCAGGGCCGTGCCGGGAGGAAGCCCCAGTGCTTCGGACTCCTCGGCCGTGGGCGGCCGTGCCGAAACACGCTCCTCGATACGGGTCAGTTCGATGCCGATCGTGAAGAGCTGGTTCTGCGTGCCGCCCGGCCAGGGCTCGTTGTCGGCATCGAGGAGGTCGGGGTTGGCGGCGACCATGTCGCGTACGAGGTAGGAGTGGACGAGGTTGAACGGATGGCTCTCCACCTGGTACCGGGTGCGATACGTCCGCTCGACCATCGCCGTTCCGACCGGCACTCCGAAGATCTCGGCCAGCTCCTGATCGGCCTCGATCTGCTCGTACGACGCAAAGAAGACCAGGTCTTCCAGGTCGAGACCGGTGTCGTGCTCGGTCGCCCCGGTCTTCTTCCGCTGCGGCTCCGGCTCACGTGCCCGGTCCTTCTCCCACTGGTGGCGCACGTTGGTGCGGAACACGGGCGTACGGGACTGCCGTACGAAGTTGCCGCGGCCGTGCTGCTTCTCGATCAGCCCCTCGGCTTGGAGGAGCCCGAGCGCTTGGCGCAGGGTCGGCAGGCTCTTGTCGTACTCGTCGGCGAGCGCCGTCTCAGAGGGCAGGCGATCGCCAGGGCCCAGCTCACCTGCACGGATGCGCTGACGTAGATCGTCAGCGATCCGTTCGTATGCCTTGGCCACGCGGCTCACCATCCTGATCATCGGGCGGCCTCAGCTTACAACTCCTCAAGAGGTCTTGACGACTTAAGGTGCCGTACTTCATGATTGGGCAACTCCTAAAGAGGACATGAGGACATGAACTCTTGAGGAGTTGATGTGCCAAGGAGCGCCCGGAAGGACCCGTGACACGGCCCCAAAGGCAGCGCCCGCCGCTTGAGAACTCCACAGCGCACCTGAACGACGAGTGCTTTTGATCCCGGCACGGCCGCCGCACCGAGCGGTCGGCGGTGCCGGAGGTCATGACCGCTCGTCCGTGATGAGCGGTCCCGCCACGCGCCGCGGGAACACCGTGCGCGCGGCCGGATACGTCATCGCCGCGCTCTTCGCCTTCGTGGCCGGCCACTCCGCCCGCGAGGTCGGCGCCGACTGGCTGCTGACCTTCCTGGCCGGCGTCGGCGGCTACAGCGCCGTCACCTCGATCGTCCGCTGGTCAACGCGTTTGGCGTCGCCGCGGCGGCTTCGCGTCTGAGCCGATCCACGGCTCCCGATCCGTCCAAGAGCAAGAGCAGGAGCATTCATGCGTACGTTCACGCGTCGCTGCGAAAGTGGCGGCGACTTCGAGTTAGGGGAACTCACAGACTTCCGGGACTTGTTCCACGGCCCACCCGGCACGCGCGAGTCGGCGGAGCAGCGAGCCGCCCGTCTGGCGGCGGCGCGTGACGTGCTCGCCGATCTGCTGGACGAGGGCGAGCACGACGACCTCGCCTTGCAGGACGCCTGGTACGCCGTACGCCTCGGCGGCGCCGAGCTGCTGCGCGGCGCCGCCTACCCAGCTCGGGGGGCGGCATGAACGCCGTCCACGTCGTCGCCGGCAGTCCGGCAGCTCAGACGCGGCACGCCGACCGTCCGGGTCGCTGCCCTCACGGCGGTCGGCTGCACGACGTACAGCGCCGACATCGCGGCGGTTCGCCGCCGACTACCTCGACTCGGTGCTGCCGAACTGGCCCTTTTCACAATCGCGTTGATGGCCAGGCAGAACCTCAAGCGTTCGTACGGCTCGACCGTGAACGCGGCCCGCGTCCGGTGAACGCCGCACGCCGACCCCCTCGACTCAGACCACCCCACGACCGGGGCCCGGCCGCTGCTTTGGCGGGTAGGGCCGAGCCCCAAGCTCCCTCCGAACCGGAAGGAACCACCAGTGAAGCATGACCCCGAAGACGGCCCCGCGAAAGTGTCCTTAGCGCCACCCGACTCCGAGCTCTTGGTCGACAAGCCCGGCGACCGACCCGGCCCCGGTCTCACCGACCGCATCCGTAGTGCGAAGCGCCGCCCCGTCGTGCCGCCGTGGGCACGCTCGCGACGCGAGCTCCGCCAAGCGGCACGGTGGGCGAGCGGGTACGCCGGCCACGTCAGCGCGTATCACGCGGTCCGTGCGCCCTGGTACGCCGCTCGCCTCGCCCTCCAAGCGCCGTACGGCGCACGCCGGTTCGTCGGCGGATCGCTGCGGTGGGTGGCGGATGCGGAAGGTGAGCCCCTGCGCCAGGCGGCGGCGACACGCGAGGATGTCGAGGAGTACTTGAAGCTGTCGCGGCAGCGCGACCGCCGGGTGAGGTGGCGTACGGTCGTCGGCGTCCTCGCGATGATCTGCGGCATGGTGACCGCGCTCGCGCTGTACGCTCTCGCGCCGCCGTGGATGGTCACCGCGTGTGGCGCGGCGCTCGCCCTCGTCTTCGGCCGGCTCGGACAGCCGGAAGACCCACCGATCATGCACAGGGCTGTGGAAGTCCCGAAAGCGACCAAGCTCACGAGCGACATCGTGCTCCGCGCGCTCGGCGCACTCGGCATTCCCGCGATCAACCAGACTCAGGCCAAGGGAAATCCGGGCTTCGCCTTCACCGCACCGATCACGCGTGACGGCCCCGGATGGCTCGCCGAAGGTGATCTCCCGTATGGCGTCACCGTCGCCGATGTCCTCGACCGCCGGGAGAAGCTGGCGAGCGGCCTACGGCGCCCGCTCGGGTGCGTATGGCCGGAGGCGGTCCCGGACGAGCACACCGGGCGCCTGCGCCTGTGGGTCGGTGACCAGGACATGTCCAGGACCCAGCGGGCCACGTGGCCACTCCTGAAAGTTAATCCACTCGACCTGTTCAAACCGCAGCCGTTCGCCACCGACCAGCGCGGGCGATGGGTCGCCCAGACGCTGATGTACATCTCCGGGATCATCGGCGCCGTCCCCCGGATGGGCAAGACCTTCCTCCTGCGCCTGGTCCTGCTGATCGCCTGCATGGACCTACGCGCCGAGATCCACGCGTACGACCTCAAGGGCACCGGAGACCTGTCCGCCCTTGCCCGCGTCGCCCACCGCTACCGGGCGGGTGAGGAAGAGGACGACATCGCGTACGCGCTCGCCGATCTCCGCTCCCTGCGTGCCGAGTTGAGGCGCCGCGCCAAGGTCATCCGCGAACTGCCGAAAGACCTCTGCCCGGAGTCGAAGGTCACCTCGACGCTCGCCGACCGCAAGTCGCTCGGCCTGCACCCGATCGTCGTCGGGGTGGACGAGTGCCAGAAGTGGTTCGAACATCCCCAGTACGGAGCCGAGTTCGAAGAGCACTGCACCGACCTCGTCAAGCGCGGCCCGGCGCTGGGCATCACGCTGCTCCTTGCCACGCAGCGCCCGGACTCCAAATCCCTGCCGACCGGCATCTCCGCGAACGCTGCGGTGCGTTGGTGCCTCAAGGTCATGGGCCAGATCGAGAACGACATGGTGCTCGGTACCGGCTCGTACAAGCGCGGAATCCGCGCCACCACCCTGGCCTGGGCGGACAAGGGCATCGCGTGGTTCGTCGGCGAGGGAGCTGACGCCCGCATTGTGCGGTGCGTCGAGGTGGACGTCCCCGGCGCCGACGCCCTGGCTCTGCGCGTCTACGAGCTGCGGAAGCAGGCCGGAAGACTCAGCGGACACGCGCTCGGCGAGGACACCACAACAGACGCGGCCGCCTCGTACGACCTGCTGACCGACCTCGTCTCCGCCCTCCCGGCCGGCAAGGACAAGGCGTGGAGCGAGGACATCGTCGCCCGGCTCGGCGAGCTCCGCCCCGAGGTCTACGGCCAGTGGACGCCGGAGCAGCTGACCGCCGCCGTCAAGCCGTACGGCATCCGCACCGTGCAGGTGTGGGGCACGGCTGACGGGAAGGGCGCCAACCGCCGCGGGCTGCGCCGTTCCGACGTCCGCAACGCCCTCGCCGAGCGTGACGGCGGAAGCGCCGCCGCGTAGTTACGCGTAGCCGCTCGGGGGTGTTCGGCCTAGCACCGCACCCCGCTAGGTCTAGCACCCCCGCTAGCGCCCCGCACCACCTGTGACCTGGCAGCTAGCCCTAGCTGCCCGCCTTCCGCACACCCTGATTCCGCCCTGGAAGGGGTTCCCATGCCTTCGCTCGCCGCCGCTATAGCCCTCGTCGTCCTCGCCGCCGCCTGCTACGCCGCGCTGTGCGCGGCCAGTCCGCTCGGCGTCTGCCGCAGGTGCGGCGGGTTCGGCTTCAAGGTCCGGCAGAACCGCCGCGGCCGGATCATCCGCGGCCGGGAGTGCCGCCGCTGCCACGGCTACGGACAGCGTGTCCGTGTCGGCCGGCACCTCTACAACATCGCCACCCGACTCTACCGCGAGGGCACCCGCTGAACGCCCGGTAGCCCGACGTCCCGGCTCAACAACCCTCTCATGAAAGGCAGATCGATGGCGTTCAGCATCTCCGCCCTCGCCCTCTTCGGCCTACTCATGGCCCTGCTCATGCGCTACCGCGCCCTCGGCGCCGGCGTCGCCCTCGTCGCCCTGCTCTTCGGCTTCTACCTCGCCCGCAGCAGCGCCGCACCCTCCGTCGACCAGATCATGTCCGCCCTCAAAGACGCCATCCCCGACAAGTAGCCCGTAGGGAGCCATCACCCATGTCCATCCAGCCCACCACCACCCCGCCCCCG